>JAFNYY010000033.1 GCA_017383125.1 Schwartzia sp. (in: firmicutes) | reverse complement strand
CGGGGCCTGTATGTTCAACCGCAAGCTGGTAATGAGCCGGGTGGCTATGGCAAAGAATGGTCCCAGACCGGTGCCCATGACAAACTACGGCATCGCTATCGCCGCCCTCACGGGAATACTTGATGATGTAGTATTCCCTGCTGAGTAAACTATGAAGCGATCGGCAACAGGCCGAAAGAAAACCTTTTATCCCCGTCGGTACTTGGCGATTGCAATATGAAATATTTGCAGAGCCTAGTACCGCTACGAGGGATAACAGAGCGAAAGCGTGTTTTCGGCGGCCTGTTGTCGGGAGAAATCCTTCACAAGGAGAAAAAATGGCTCTTACAACCGAAGCCCGCAGCCATATCACTGCGCAGATAGACGCTCTGAAAAAGCGGCTGCCCATTGACTCCAATGATCTTGACTACGAAACCCATCTAAAGACCATTCGCCAGCTGCAGCGCATTCTCGACAGCGATGCAGTCCGGGCGAGAACTGAGGAAAAAATGAAGCAAGAAACAAAAGGCGCTATTGATACCCTTATCAGCCGCTATCCGGCTCTCGAAGTCTGTCGTGACAGCGTGACCGCCGCAGCCAAGGCAATCGTCAATACCTACAAAAACGGCGGTAAGGTCATCACCTGCGGCAACGGCGGCAGCGCAGCCGACGCAGAGCATATCGTGGGCGAGCTGATGAAGGGCTTCCTGAAGAAGCGTCCTGTGCCTCAGGAATTTGCTGCGAAGCTGGCGGAAATTTCCCCTGCTCACGCAGAATATCTGACGAAGAACCTGCAGCAGCCTTTGGCTGCAGTATCTCTGGTTGCCGGCGTGGCACTGCCTACCGCATTTGCCAATGATCAGGCAGGCGACCTTGTTTTTGCTCAGCAGGTATACGGTATCGGACGGACAGGAGATGTGCTTCTCGCTATTTCCACCAGCGGCAACAGTGCCAATGTGATCTATGCCGTGGAGCTGGCAAAAGCTCTCGGCATCACCACCGTTGCCCTTACCGGCAAATCCGGCGGCAAGCTGAAGGCCATCGCCGACATCACCATCGCCGTACCGGATGACGAGACCTACCGGATACAGGAGCTGCACCTGCCGGTGTACCATGCCCTTTGCATTGCAGCTGAGGCAGAATTTTTCCCGCAATGACAGAAACACAGCATATCACCTTGAGGGGAGCCGTAAGCTATGGAAACATCAAATAGTGAACAGCTGAATGTGCTGCAGGAAGTAGCCCGGCAGGGAGACCCGGTAGCCGCCTACAATCTTGGGGTTATCAGTGAAGACGCGGACTGCATCGAAGAAGCAAAGCGCTGGTACCGCATGGCTGCAGAAGCCGGGGACCCGGACGCTGCCACAAATCTGGCAAATCTGCTTATAAAAGAAGCGGAACGCACCATGGACGAGGCGCACCGCTGGCTGACGGAAGCCGCTGGAGCAGGACAGCTTCAGGCTCAGTACACTCTGGGTGCCATGAATCAGAACGGGCAGGGTACCCCCGTAAGCATCGCCGCCGCCATCAAATGGTATACGGAAGCAGCCCGTCAGGGCATGGCAGACGCCCAGCTGGAGCTGGCAAAGATATACTACAACGGAGACCACGGCGCTGTTGACTACAGCGCGGCTCGTCACTGGCTGGAGAAAGCGGCGGTACAGGGCAGTGCCGAGGCTCAGTTCGGTCTCGGAATGCTCTTCTACGAAGGCAAGGCCTGTGTGGTAGATTTGGACAGAGCGATTGACTGGTTTACCATGGCGTCCTGCTCCGGCTACAGCCCGGCTGATGTCACCCTCGGCCACATCTACGAATCCGCTGAGAGCGGCGTACACTACAACCCAAAAGAGGCGGTAGCTCACTACGAGAAGGCGGCCGACAGCGGCGATATAATCGCCATGATCAGCCTTGCTGACCTCTACGGCAACAAAGAGCTGTCTGTAGCTGATTCCGACCTGTCCCTCTACTGGTATCACAAAGCCGTCATGAACAGCTCGGCAGCCGCAGGCACCGACGAAATCATGAGCGAAGCCCCTGAAAAAATCGAATAAAACGCAACCACGAGGATAAAATATGGCAGCAGTCTACGCGGTGCGTGTGGGTAACGCACCAGGTATTTATTACGACATCGGTGAGTACGAAGCCCAGCTGAATGGGTATCCCGGTGCCGAAGGAAGAAAATTCAAAACGGAAGCCGAGGCCCGTCGCTGGCTTGCCGGCGAGGAAATCGACAAAAAAGGAATCTACGCTGTCCGTCGGGGCCGTGTCCCGGGCATATACTACAGCCTTTCCGACTGTGATGCTCAGGTGCGGGGCTTCGAAGGGGCAGAATGCAAGAAATTCACTGACATTGAGGCCGCCGAGCGGTACCTCAACAAACGGCGGAAGAAGAAAAACCGCCACGGCGAAGGCGAAGAGGAACTGGCAAGGATAGCTGCCGAGGAGAAAAAGCAGGCAGCTCCGGCCGGACATCAGCTGCCGGAACGGGTGAAGAAAACACCGTCCAAGGAGTTCAGAGCCTCCGCAGTAGGAGGAAGACCTCTGTCCGTCAGCCGCCGTATGAAGCGCCATCCCGGTTCGGTAAGTCCCCTTTCCGGTGAGCATGACGCCTACGACAAAGCATATACCAGAGCCGCTCAGGGCGCGAAAGCCCGGGATCGCCGGCGGGAAGCAAACCGGGGCGGAAGCTATCCGGCACCGCCACCCCGCAATCCCCATGAGATGCCTATCGTCATCTATACAGACGGCGGCTGCCTGGTGAGAGAGGACGGAGCCGGCGGCTGGGGTGCAGTCATCTGCCTGCCCAACGGCAACAAAAAGGAGCTGTCAGGCGGTGTCGACTCCACCTCCAGCGAGCGCATGGAGCTGCTGGCGGCAGTATCCGCACTCCGCACTCTGAAGGGCATAGCCTATGAGGGACAGCGGGTGGTCATCAACACCGACAGCCGCTACCTCACCGACGGAGCCACAAAGAGAATCTGGCTCACCGCCAATACAAGACCCACTCCCCTGCCAAACGAGGATTTGTGGCTGGAGCTGTCACGGCTCACACCACTCTACACCATCGACTGGCAGTGGATAAAGGGACACTCCGGCAACCCCTTCAACGAACGCTGTGACTTCCTCGCTACCACCGCAGCGAAGCAGAGTGTAGCCGAGAAGGAATTTGTCCACGATTACGCCGGACAGCTGGAGTATGCCAAGCGGCAGATAAAGGACCTGGAGCATCAGAACAAGAAGCTCACCCACTCCAAGGAGAAGTTTCAGTTCCTGGCCCGCCGCAAAGGACGCATCGAAGACAAAAACCTCTACAGCGCCATTCACGACGGCAGCATACTGGGCTTTCTGAAATGGAAATTCCAGATGTGGCGTGAAGGGAAAAAGTAGAACCACGTATGAAGATGTTGATTATCGAGCGCAAGCGTGTTTTTGTCAGACTATATTCGCCGGGTCAGTTAAATAAAAAGCTAGTCGTTCGCCATCAATTATAAATTCTGTTTACAATCAAGCACACCTTATATTATAATAGATAGGATTGAGCTGTAAAAGCGACAGGGAAACCCTGCCGATCAAGTAATATTTCTGTTCAAGAAAAGGAGAAAATCAAAATGGCTATGGAAAAAACTCTCGTACTCGTAAAACCCGACGCTTATCAGGCTGGTCACACCGGCGACATCATCAAGATTTATGAGAACGCCGGCCTGAAGATTCTCGCTATGCGTCTTATGAAGATGACCAAGGAGGTTGCTGCAAAGCACTATGTTGAGCATATCGGCCGCCCCTACTACGGCGAGCTGGAGTCCTTCATGACCAGCGCTCCCATCGTTGCTATGGTTCTCGCCGGTGAAGATGCTATCGCCAAGGTTCGCGAGCTGAACGGCAAGACCGATCCGAAGGAAGCTGCTGAAGGCACCATCCGCAAGCTCTATGCTGCATCCAAGGGCGAGAACGCTGTTCATGCTTCCGATGCTCCGGAGTCCGCTGCCCGGGAAATCGCTATCTTCTTCAACGGCACCGAGATTTTTGAGTAACTGATAATCGGTCTAATGACCTTCCCCCTCTGGGGAAGGTGGCTTGCGAAGCGAGACGGATGAGGTCATATAATCGGTCTAATGACCTTCACCTTTGGGGAAGGTGGCTCGCGAAGCGAGACGGATGAGGTCATATAATCAGTCTGATAGCCTCACCTAAATGGGAGCCTGTTATAGAGTGCCTCATCCACCGTCTTACGACGGCCCCCTCTCCCTACAGGGGAGGAGTATAGCATTCTTAACAAAAGAATGTGCCTGGTGAATTGAGCCCAGTGAGGCTCTTCCTTATCACAAAAAACATTAAAGCTTTGGAGGGTTGACAAATGGGTGTTTATACAAAAACCGGCGACAAAGGACAGACTGGCCTCTATACCGGTGAGCGGGTGGACAAGGACTCAATCCGTGTCGAGACTTACGGCGTTATTGATGAAATGAACTCCGCTTTGGGCATGGCTCGCGCCTTCTGCGAGAAGGACGATGTTCGACAGAAGATTCACGCCCTGCAGAAGGATGTCGCCCTCTTTATGGCCGATATTGCCAGCCTCGGTGCCGAGCCTTATATCAAAGAAATTCATGTAACCAATCTGGAGCATGACATTGATGATATTGAGGAAATCGTCGGCAAGCTGAGCTGCTTCCTGGTGCCCGGTGACACCAAGGGCGGTGCCTGCCTCGATCTGGCCCGCACTATTGCCCGCCGTGCCGAGCGTCAGATGCTTCGTCTGGCCAAGGTAGAGGATGTTCACGAGACCGACCGCCTCTACATCAATCGCCTCAGTGACTACCTCTTCATGCTCATGCGTCTTGAGGAGCATAAAGACTGATTGGCAGAAAATGAAAGACCGTGCCGGAAACAGCACGGTCTTTTTTATGGGCGGATGTTTACAGTCCTGCTTATATAAGAGATTTTTCTTCTGACCACAGTGACCCAATGGTCAGGCTCTTGCTTTTATCAGAAATACGGCGGTATAATTATCAGCAGAAGGGAGAGCAGCCAACCCTGGGGGAAGAGTCGCAGTCATCGGTTGAAAATTAAGCGTCAAAGGGTTCTCCTGCGGGAGAGCCTTTTTTATTTGCCGGACTGTATTTAGCGAAAATGGACGCAAAAAAACCGGCTGATAAAAATCAGCCGGCTAATCTGCCATTTCTGAATAGCGTTATTACAGGGAACGCTGAACCTTGCCGGAACGCAGGCAACGCGTGCAGACATTAACGTACTTAATCTTGCCGTCCACAACAGCGCGAACATGCTGGATATTCGGCTTCCATTTGCGACGAGTCTTCAGGTGGGAGTGGCTGACATTCATGCCGGTCATCATACCTTTGCCGCATACTTCGCAAAGACTTGCCATGGGACGCACCTCCTTAAACCACAGGCTGAAACTAAAATCCTAAACACAGCAAAAACATTCTATCACAGAAAAAATTCCTTGGCAAGGATTTTTTCTGCGGATGCTTTACTTTTCTTCCTTATTAGGAGCGGAGGCCGCAGCCTTCTTGGCTCTGGCCTTTTCACGCTTGGCCATTCTTCTGGAGCGGGCAGCCTCGTTGTTCTTCATTTCCTGCTCGTTCTTGGCGTAGCCGGTGCCGGCCTTCAGCAGGCGGTGCTTGGCAGCCATCACAGGATGCTTCATGAGCATCTTGTTCTTGCTTTCCTCAAGGATGTTGAGGAACTGCTTCATATCCGGTCCGAAGCACTTTACATCGCACATCTCGCAGACGGGCTTTGCCTGGGTACCGTAGGGGCAGGCCTTCATCTTGGTCATGATGCGGAGCAGGAGGGCATTGCACTTGTTGCAGAGATGACCTTCCTTCGTGCCGTGATTCTTATTGCAGTAGACACCGAAGGATTTCTTGATATTCTCCTTTTCCTTGGGAACATTGTTGCGAATAGCGAGCTTGTCCTTGCTGGGCAGGATTTTGCCCATGAGACCCTTCATTGTATCCATAAAACCCATAATACAGTTCTCCCTTATAAATAGACTACAACACATTTTACTTTCTTTGGGAAATAAAAGCAAGAGTTTTTCTGTACCTATGTATATTCTTGCACTGAAGCCGCTTCTCTAATATAATACTATATGTGTGTTTTCTTCACATGATGCAAACAACCGAAAGGAGGGGTCGGCTTGACGGTCAGAGATTATTCTGCTCACGGTGGAGCATCAGAGGGCGGCATTTCTCTGGGCTTTATTGTCGCCCTCCTGCTCTGCACGGTGCTGGGCGTTATATTTATCGGCGGCTTCTGGGTAGGCAGCTTCATTGTCAGTGACAGGATTGCCTACGGCGTGAAGTATCGCGGTCTTGACCTTTCCGGTCTTAGTCGGGCCGATGCGGAGAATATAATCAATCGCGATGCCCGCCAGCCGCTGGCCAAAAATGCACTGGTACTTGTTTACGATAAGGACTTCTGCCAGATAGCCCCAAAAGACATTGACCTGCAGCTGGATACGGAGGCTGTTTTGAATCGGGTGCTGGCAGTCGGCAGAGAAGGAAATATCGTCGTCAACGCGGCGGAGATTATTGCCTGTGCCTGCAGCGGCAGGGAGATTCAGCCGGAGATTTCCTATGACAGGAGCAAGCTGGCTGAGAAAATCGCTCCCATAGAGAAGAAGCTGAGCCGCCCGGTGAAGGACGCCTCGCTGCTGCTGATGGATGGAGGGATTATCGCCCGGGGGAAAGCAAGCACCGGAATGACCATAGCCACCGACGAGTGGTATGAGGAGCTTGAGAAGGAGCTGAGGACACTTGATTATCCCCGGCGCATCATGGTAGAGCCGAAGGAGGCAGAGCCTTCTGTGACAGACGCTGACCTTGCCCCGGTCAATACGCTGCTGGGCAGCTTCTCCCTCAGCTATGATCAGGAGTCGGCTCGTGGCCGGATTCTGGAGAAGGCAGCGAAGGCTCTTGACCAGAAAATTTTCCGGGCTGATTCACGACTTTCCTTCAATACTCTTATGAAAGAAAATTTCCCCGGAGTAAATCACGGAAATTATACCGTAGCGGAGCAGCATGCTCTGGATATACTCGCATCCTGCCTTTACGGCAGCGCCCTTCACGGAGGGTTTATGATTGCCCAGCGTGAGGCCGGGGATGGGGAATTCGGTGTTGACGGTGTACCGGTCGGGTTCGTGGCCTTTGCTCACGGCCGCAAGGAGGACCTGGTGCTTCGGAACCGCTTTCATCACAATGCCTATATTGTCACCTACGCCAAGGACGGACTGCTGACGGTAGATATACTGGGAGCGTCTGAGGATTTGGCCGGAGCTGAGATAAATGTACTGGTCGAGACGGTGGATGACCCTGCTGATCCGGCTTATGCTGTGACCACAGTCACCCGGCTGTACACCCACAGCGGGACAGAGATTCTCAAGGAGCTTGTGGGTGAAGACAGAATGAGAAAGCAGTAGGATTTTTTTATAAATATCTCTGCATTAGAGGATTTTACAGATGTCAGAATTATTAGCTTTTTTTCCTTCGTGGGATATGATGCTGTATCTTGTGGTAATGGGCTTCGTGGCAGCCTTCATCGACTCGGTAGTAGGCGGCGGAGGCCTCATATCGGTGCCTACCCTGCTGGCGACGGGACTGAATCCGGTGCTGGCCCTGGGTACCAATAAGGCGGCAGCTGTCATGGGCGCTGCTACCGGAGCATTTACCTTCTTCCGTTCCGGCAAGGTGGATATGAGTCTGATGAAGTACCTTTTCCCGGCAGCATTCTTCGGCTCTATCGGCGGTGTCATCGTCCTGCGGCAGATCCCCCCGGATTTCCTTCGGCCGCTGGTGGTCGTTCTTCTGGTGCTGGTCACTCTGTACAGTGTATTTAAGAAGGAGTGGGGCAAGGAAAACACCTACAAGGGACTGACCCCGTCCATTCTGCGGCTGTCTCTTCTGGCTTCAGCGGTGGTAGGCTTTTACGACGGATTCTTCGGCCCCGGTGCCGGCAGCTTCCTGCTGTTTTCCTTCCTGCTCATTGGCTTTGATTTCGTCCGGGCTGCAGCCAATGCCCGAGCAATAAATTTTGCCAGCAATCTTGGCTCGGTGCTGTTCTTTATCGCCATCGGCGAGGTAGACTTCTCCTATTCCATCCCCATGGGTCTGAGCATGATTGTCGGGGCCCAGTGCGGAGCGAGGATGGCGCTGGCAAAGGG
>JAFNYY010000032.1 GCA_017383125.1 Schwartzia sp. (in: firmicutes) | reverse complement strand
TGGAGAGCAGCCAAGAGCCTCCGCGATAGCTCTAAGCGTATATTTTAGCTTTCTGTATATCTTGATGCTTACTCTATCTTCAAATTTTAAGTGCTGACCTCTTTCGCGAGAAGGGGTAATCATGGTAGAATTGTTACGACTCATGGTGCATCTCCTTTGATAGGTTTTGTATGGTAACTTAATTCTACCAAAAGATTCGCCATGAGTCTTTTTATTTGTTCAATTTCATTTTACAATCTACCATCAATTAATATTCTACATTTATCCATGAAAGTCCTCTATTTGTAATTTTTTACGCCAAAAATTGCTTTACTAAATGTATATTTACAACACTCTTATGATACCAGCTATCAGCAAAATTGGAAACTCTAAGCTGGTATAAAAATTCATCATTTCAATGATTCTACATTCCCAACCTGTAAAAATCTCTCGTTGAACTGAACATATCTACCCCAACCCACTATTTACGCACTTTCCAGCATTGATATGTTCACCATTTTAGAGCCATATTGTCCCTACATACCCAACTATGCAAATAGCGGTTCTTTATGCGCATATATTCTGTCAAACATACTTTTCCGTATGATAAAACTTAATTTTCCAAAGTCTTTTAACGCATTTTCCATCCTTTCCCCTTGCAAAATCCCGTTTAGAGTCGTAAAATCATTCCTAAATCCCTTTAAAGGGGTAAAATAAGGAGGTTCTTTATGAACAAATTTTTTGATGGTGCTTACGGAAAGTACCTGCTTCCCGGCGTACTGATTCAGTCTGTACTCATTGGCGGCGGCTATGCTACCGGCCGTGAGGTCTACGAGTACGGTGCGAAATTCGGCGCCTACGGCTGGGTATCCGGTATCACCATTGCTATCGGCTTTGCTCTTTTGGCCGTATTGACCTTTGAGCTTTGCCGCATCTACAAGACCTACGATTTCAAGAGCTTCATTGAGAAAGTAATCGGTCCCCTGTGGCCGGTCTTCGATGCCCTCTATGTTATCCTGATGGTATTTATCATCGCTATCATGGCAGCGGCCACCGGTAGTATCGTCCAGTCGGTGCTTCATCTGCCAATGCTGTTTGGCGAAGGACTTGTTATCCTCATCGTCGGTATTCTCAATTTCTACGGTGACGAAATCATCGAGAAATTCGAAACTGTCGGTACTGTACTTCTCTACGCCGGATATATTCTTTTTACCATTATGGTTCTCAGCAAATACGGTGACAATATCGGCCCCGTACTTGCCAGCGGTACTACCGCTTCCTACCAGGGCGAGTTTTCTATGGGGCTGGCTGTTTGGACCGGCATTCTTTATGTTGCCTACAACATCTGTGCTATCCCGATGGGTATGTTCTCTCTAAAGCGTCAGACTGAGCGGAAGGAAACCGTTCTTTCCGGTCTTTTCGCCGGCCTGCTCATGACTATCCCCTGGTTCCTTACCTATTTCGCTATGCTCTGCTTCTACAATGACCCGAAGGTCGTAGGTGCCAATGTAGCTACTCCCTGGACCGAGATGATTCAACGTACCACCGATAGTCCGCTCATCCTAACCCTTTTCTCCATCGTACTTGGCTGGACACTCATTGAGACTGCTACCGGCTGCATCCACGCTCTCATAGTCCGCATCAATGCTGCCTATGTAAAGAAGGGTGAAAAGCCCATGAGCCGTGGTGTAAAGGGCGGTATGACCATCGGTATCCTCGCTCTTTCCTTAATTCTTTCTCAGGTAGGCGTTATCAACCTCATCGGCTCCGGCTATATGTACCTGGCCTACGCTTACATCCTGCTGTATCTCGTTCCGGTATGCACTATCGGCGTTTACAAAATTCTCACTTACAAGAAAACCACTAAAACGGAGGAATAATCCATGACTAACGTAGGATATTACAATGGCAAGCTCGGTCCCTTTGAGGAAATGACTATCCCCATGTCCGACAGAGCGATTTATTTCGGTGATGGCGTATATGATGCTACCACTTTCTGCAACAATCGTATTTTTGCAGCCAAGGATCATCTTGACCGCTTCTACAACAGCTGCAAGCTGCTGGAAATAAACTTTGATATGCCACGTGAGGAGCTTATCGGTGAGCTTCAAAAGTGCATAGATGCTACCGATGCCGATACCGGTATGCTCTACTGGCAGGCTACCCGCGGCAACGGCCCTCGCGGTCATGCCTTCCCCCCTGCTAATGTAAAGCCCAGCCTGCTGATTTTCACTGCTCCTATGGGCAGAGTTCCCTTGGACACTCAGGCAAGGCTCATCACCATGGAAGACACCCGCTTCCTCCATTGCAATATCAAGACTCTTAATCTTATCCCCAGCGTTATCGCTTATCAGCGCTGCTGTGAACAGGGCTGCTTCGAGACTGTTTTCCACCGCGGCGATATCGTCACCGAGTGTGCCCACAGCAATATTCTCATGATAAAGGACGGCGTTGTCTGCACTCATCCCCGTGACAATCTCATCCTGCCGGGTATCAGCCTGAAACACATTCTGGAGCTTGCTCCTACTATCGGTCTCAAGACCAGTGAAGAGCCGTTCACTCTTGATCAGCTCAAGGCAGCCGACGAAGTCATCATCAGCAGCTCCGGTGGTCTCTGCATCCGTGCCGTAGAGATGGACGGTCAGCCTATCGGTGGCAAAGACAAGGAATCCTTCGACAAGCTGCAGATGGCTGTAGAGCATCACTATCTGAAGGATGTAGGTCTGGAATAATCGAAAACCTAATATTTCCTTTTAAAAGCACTAAAGGAGCTGTGAAAAAAACCTGACATATACCTCATCCGTCTCACTTAGCGAGCCACCTTCCCCAGAGGGGAAGGTCTTTACCCTCCCCATTGGGGAGGGAGGACCGGCGTAGCCGTGTGCAAACGAACCGATGATGAAGGAGCGCAGCGACACACAGCGTCGTGTGAGTGCCATGCGAAGCGCAGCGTAGAAGTGGGTGAGGTGTATAAACGGTTTTCTTACAGACATTTTTCTTCACAATTACACATAGAGGAAGGGACTGTAAAAAATGAGTACTCATTTTTTACAGTCCCTTTTTATGTCTACTGCGTCCTGTCATAATTCAGCAGAGCAGAATACAAACTACCACCTCTTTGGCCAGCAATGGTGCAGATAATCTCTGATGTACCGCTCCCGACCGTTTTCTGTCGGCTCGTAATAGTGGGAGTTCTTCGACTTGTCCGGCAGATACTGCTGTAGTGTGAAGTGACCGGGAAAATCGTGGGGATAGATGTATTCTATGCCATGCCCCAGCTTCGCCGCTCCTTTATAGTGAGCATCCCTCAGATGCATCGGCACCGGTCCTGCCGCACTGCCCCGCACATCTGCCAATGCTCTGTCGATAGATAGATAAGCAGCGTTACTCTTTGGAGCTGACGCTATGTAGGTCACTGCCTGCGCTAGCGGTATCCTCGCCTCCGGCCAGCCTACAAATCGCACAGCATCTACCGCTGCCATAGCCACCACAAGAGCCATTGGATCTGCATTGCCTACATCCTCTGCCGCACAGATAGCTACCCGACGGGCGATAAACTCAAGGTCTTCACCCCCGGCAATCATCCTAGCAAGGTAATGAATAGCCGCGTCCGGGTCACTTCCCCGCATACTCTTTATAAAGGCGGAAACAGCATCGTAGTGATTATCTCCTTTTTTGTCATACTTCTGCACCCGCTCTCCGACGATTGCCTCCAAGGTGGCGAGGGTAATCTCACCGCCATCGGCAGCCGCCAGCTCGGCAGCCTCCTCCAGCAGATTCAAGGCAATGCGGGCGTCACCGCCGGAGAGCCCGGCAATAGCAAGGGCAATATCATCCTGCATTGTCAGCTTCTTCTGACCGAGACCACGTTCCTCATCCGTCAGAGCATGACGGACAATTTTTGCTACAGCGTTATCATCCAACGGTGAAAGCTTCACTATCCGAACGCGGGACAAAAGAGCATGATTCACCTCAAAGAATGGATTCTCGGTGGTGGCTCCGATAAGTATCAGCCGCCCATCCTCAACATAGGGCAGCAGTACATCCTGCTGACTCTTGTTGAAGCGATGTATCTCGTCGATAAAAATAATAGTCCGACGGTGATATAGGTGACGAGCATCCTTTGCCTCGTCCACGATGCGGCGAATATCCGCAATACCGGCGGCCACCGCATTCAGCCGCTTGAACTCACTATCGGTGGTCCCGGCAATCATTCTGGCAAGTGTGGTCTTGCCTGTCCCTGGCGGTCCAAAGAGAATCATAGAGGGAACTTTATCCGCCTCAAGCATCCGGCGAAGATATGTCCCCGGACCGAGTACATCCTCCTGCCCCACAAATTCATCGGCATTGCGGGGACGCATACGCTCTGCCAGCGGCTCAAAGACGGTACTGTCATCCTCTGCCGCAGAAAAAAGATCAAAATTATCCATTATCTTATACCTGTAGAGCCAAAGCCGCCGACACGGCTGCCTGCTGCCGTATCGTCATCGGCAATGAGATACCGATAAAATATTCCCTGCGCTATTCTGTCTCCCTTTAAGATAATGACCGGCTCGTCGCCCATATTGCGGATGGCGATTATAATATGGCCTTCGTTATCCGGGTTGTTGTAGTAGTCGGCATCTATTACGCCCTGACTGTTGGCCAGCATAAGCTGCTTGTTTATCCCCAGAGATGAGCGGATGTGAATACCTAGATATTCATCATCCTGCATATATGCTTTAAGACCCGTAGCAATCTTTACCATTGCGCCGGGAGCCACCTCAACGGTCTCTGCAGCCTCTATATCATAGCCAGCACTTCGAGCTGTCTTGCGTACAGGGATATTGATATTCTTATCAAGAAACGATGTTACTATTTCAAAGCTTCGCATCTTCATTCTTATCGCTCTCCAAAAATCTTTTTTATTATTTTAACACACTGGATAACCAACTAAAAGAGCATGATTAAAAGATAGGAATTTTTATATCCGTCGTCGATTTATTATTATCAATTAAAATCAATGGAAAGAATGGCTAGGCATGGATTTTCAAAGTACCAGACGAGATATGCTAAAGATGCCGGTTGTGCGATGGCGACCTATGCAATCGGACCATTTTCTTCAGCTCCAAGAGCTGCTGAAGCAGCCCTAGGTAATGATACCGTCATGTTCAACGGCAAGCCGGTTCCTGTAATGTGTGAGGCTGATGTATGCGTAGCCGGCGGTGGCTGTGCCGGTGTTGCTGCAGCTGTCATGTCCGCCAGGAACGGAGCCTCCATGGTATTAATTGAGCAGGGTATATCACCAGGCAGCAGCCAAACGCTCGGTCTTGTCAATCCCATGATGCCGACTTTCGACGCAAATGCAGAAACTCCCCTGCTGAATGAAATCGTCAAGAGATTAACTGATTACGACAGCAGTCGGCTTATATTGGACAGGTACGGACTCTCAAACTGTATCTGCTTCTCTACTGAGGGAATTGCGCAGGTATATGATGATATGTGTATCGAGTCAGGTGTCACCGTACTTTACCGTTCCACACTGGTTGAAGTGCTCTGTTCAAAAGGAAAATTCATTGCTGTATTGTTCAGACCATTGAAGGACTGGCTGCCATTAAGGCCAAAACCCTCGTAGACGCCAGTGAAGATGCCCATTTTTCAAAAAAGCCGTACATTCCGGCGCACTTACAAGGGAACACTGTGCACATATTCAGTCCTGTACCGTCCCAGGGCTTCAGGGAGTCATGTCATTCAACTGTCCGGAATTGCCGAACAGTTGCAGCGCAACAAATCCTATAGAGTACGCTCAGGCTGTACAGGTAGGGCAAAAAATGCAGCGTGAACTCATCGAGTATTTCCGCAGGAATATGCCCGGTTTTTCTAAGGCCTATATCAGCCGTTCCGCTTCAATACTAGGTGTAAGAGAATCGTGGAGGATAAGGGGCAAGCTGATTATGACCGGAAAAGATTACTAAGGTCAAAGCCGGTTTCCTGATGCTGTCGCCCGTTCAGCCTATTGTGTGGACATTCATGGCGGGAAAAACGGCACTCCGTTGAAAAAGGGAGAATATTACGAAATCTCCTTTCGTACCCTAATCACCAACGAAATAGGCAACCTCGCTGTTGCAGGCCGCTGTGCCGGTGCCGATTTCGAGCTTAATGCTTCAATGCGAATACAGCCGACATGTATCGCTACAGGTGAAGCTGCCGGCATCGCCTCTGCCTGGTCAACTGCTCACGGAATCCCTGTCAATGAGGTGAAGTGGGATGAGCTGCCGCCGGAGGTACGCAACTATGTATCAGGTCAAAATAAGCGACGCACCAAATAAGATTGTGACAGACTACAGAAATAAAAATGGCCCCGCGTCAACCTCAGCTGATGCGGAGCCATTATTATTTTACTTTTCCTCAGGCTTCGTGAAGTCAAATCCATGGGCCAACGGCCTCATCGGACTGATGGTTGAGATGGCGTGTTTGTAGACCATCTGCTGCTTGCCCAGAGACTCAAGGATTACTGTGAAGCTGTCAAAGCCCCGGACATTTCCTTTAATCTGAAAGCCATTTACCAAATATATGGTAACTGCGACATTTTCTTTCCGAACCTGATTCAGAAATGTGTCCTGAAGATTCAGTGCCTTTCCAACCTGCTTTTGATTCATGACGGTGCCTCCTGTCAAGTACAAGCTTTGACGTAAAACAGAACAAGACAATACATTCAGGGAAATATTATCAAAAATCAATAAATCTCGTTTAATGTATTATATCACCACTTAATTGGAACTGCAATAAATTCATGAACTATGGATAAATTAAACCGGTATTTCTCCAAAATGCACTCTGACGATGTCAAACAACACATTGCTCAGGGATTCATCAGATAAGCCGGTAGGATCAACCCAACGGATATATGGCATACGGCGGTACCAGGTCAGCTGCCGTTTAGCAAAATGACGGGTGTTTTTCTTTATATCCTCCGCCATTTTTTCAGCAGAAATCTCACCAGCCAGATACGAAGCAGTCTCTCGATATCCAATCGCCCGCATGGATTGAGCACTTCGGTCTATTCCGGATGCAAGCAATCCTCTGACCTCATCTACCAGTCCATCCTGCAGCATAATGTCGACTCTAAGATTAACCCGCTCGTAAAGCATCGACCGTTCTCTTGTCAATCCGATAACGCAGGCGTCATATACAAGATCCCTCGCCTCAGCAGTATCTTCTGCAGTACTGACACGCTCCCGCGATATACTCTCGCCGCCCTGTGCTACCTCGATTGCTCTGATGATACGACGGACATCACGATTTTCCAGTGATTGTGCTGCTGCCGCATCCAGTGCTTGAAGCTTTTGCAGCAAATATACCCGTGGGTTCTCCGGGGATATTTCATTGGCTTCCCTTTCCAACTGCTCACGATATTCATCATTGCCGGTAGTCTCGTTGAATTGATAACCTTCCAGCAACGCCTTGACATAAAGACCTGTACCGCCGCAAAGAATCGGTATCTTTCCCCTGAAATTGATTTCTGCTATTTTTCTTTTTGCCGCTGCACAAAAATCTGTAACATTATAGCCGTCATTACCGTCAAGAATATTTACAAGGTGATGCGGTACGGCAGACAGTTCTTCAGCCGTAGGCTTCGCCGAGCCTATATCAAATCCCCGATATACCAGCTGTGAATCTCCGGATATTATCTCTGTGGCCAGGTGCTTCGCCAAAGCTATCGCAGCTCCGGTTTTCCCTACTGCAGTTGGTCCGAGGATGGCAATAAGACGAGGCTTCATTACAGCTCAACGCTCTCGCCGGGCTTTACGACTTCAACTGTTGCTTTTCCCTTAGCCTCTACCTGTTTCTTAAATTCATCCGCGTCTGCTGCAATAAGCGGCCAGGTATTGTAATGAATGGGTATTACCTTTTTCGCACCGACAAATTCCGCAGCTACAACAGCTTCCTTTATTCCCATGGTGAAGTTATCACCGATAGGAAGTACTGCTACCGTTACACCACAAAGCTCACCTATCAGCTTCATATCACTGAACAGTCCGGTATCCCCGGCAAAGTAGACCACTTGGCCGCCGATTTCAATAACGAAGCCTGCCGCTACACCTCCGGCCACCATACAGCTGTGAATTGCCGGTACCATCTTGACACTGCCGAATGGAAGCTTTACCGTACCGCCCACATTCATACCATGACCGTTTATGCCGTCCATAGCTCCAAGTATTTCCGGAATCGCCAGTACCTGTGCTCCGGTACGCTTTGCGATATCCTCTGCCTGACCGAGGTGGTCAAAATGACCGTGCGAAACAAGAATGAAATCGCACTGAATATCTTCCGGTTTTGCAGTGGCAAGAGGATTTTCCGTCAAAAACGGGTCTGTCAGTACTTTATACTTCCCATCGTCCAGCAGAAAACAGGAGTGTCCGTAATAGGTGTAAGTAAGCATTTTATTACCTCCGTACATTTTATAAAAAGGGCTGTCTTCCGACAGCCCTTATACTCACTGCAAATCAGCGGATTGGCAGTTCGATAACTGCATCACCGCGGCCTTCATGCTTCTTTACATAATCCGCATAATCGCTGACTTTAACATTTTTCGGCAAAACCATGCCTTCTACCTTCGGCTCTTTGGAGCGAGTCAGCTCGCTAACCTCATTTTCCGCCAGTTCACGCTCAAACTTATAAACAGTGTAATAAGCTGCACCGTCAACCTTTGCTACCTGCTGGCGGGTGTCAACATAAATGAATTGCTTTGCCATAATAATCAGTCTCCTTTGCTAAAAACGATAGATATTTTCCATAGGCGTTGCATTACTTTCTTTATGTCCATGACTACTATTTCGCCATTGTCCGTTAAATCCCTGCTAAAAAATAAAATAATTTACAAATTTACACCTGCAGTCTGAAATACGCCTTGATTTTGTAAATTCCCTGTGCTAATTTAGGATATAATTTAATGAATAACATCACCGACTACAGCGTTTGTTGCTTTTATCAAATCAGCCGGAGCAAGCACAAGCTGCGCACCACGTTTACCGGCACTTACCGTGATCTTTTCATGTTCATTTATCGACTGATGGATAAAGACAGGATACGTCTTCTTCGCTCCAAGCGGTGAACAGCCTCCCCTGATGTATCCGGTGAGTCCAAGCACATCCTTCAGCGGCACCAGCTCGCAGCGCTTGTGGCCGGATATTGCGGCCAGCTTTTTCAGATCTACTTCTGCCGCTCCAGGTATGCAGCACATGATGACATCCTTGTCCGCTCTGATGACGAGTGTCTTAAATACCATGTCCACTGGCAAACCAACCGAGGCCGCTACATGGACGGCAGAAAGGTCCTCCTCGTCTACTGGATATTCCATCAGCTCATATTCTATTTTAAGGTTGTCAAGTATTCGCGCCGCGTTTGTCTTCGGCGCTGCTTTCTTTTTTGCCAATTTCATTACCTCTTTGCCTAATATAGGATGGCAGTATTCCCTGCCCGTTTCTCATGAAACTATTATAGCATAAATTCTGAAAGAAGGTACATCGTGTCAAAACCTCTTAAGATTGCCCTCGTACAAACCGAGGTTCTTCCCGGTCGTCCCAGGGAAAATGCCGACAAGATTATAAGGCTCATGTCTGAAGCCAAAAGCAATAACGCCCGGCTTGTTATTTTTTCTGAAATGGCTGTTCCCGGCTATCTCCTTGGTGATACATGGGAATCTGCTTCTTTTCTTTCCGACTGTCTGAGTCAGAACGAAAGGATAGTTGCAGCCTCAAAGGAACTGAATATTGCAGTTATGTTTGGCAGTGTTGCCGTAGACCAAACCAAGCGAAACAACGACGGGCGTCTCCGTAAATACAATGCCTTCTTCACCGCTCAGAACGGCACCCTGTCTGCTCCGGCTGATGCTCCTTATCCTTTTTCCATAAAAACTCTGCTTCCCAACTATCGTGAATTCGATGACAGTCGTTATTTTTTTAGCCTGCGCAAGCTGGCCTACGAATTGAACCGTCAGCCTGAGGAGCTTCTCCAACCGCTTTCCATCATTATAGACGGGGAGAATTATCTTATCGGCAGACTAATATGTGAGGATGGCTGGGGGGATGACTACGATTTTCAGGTAGCCGATACTCTTGTGAGCAACTGTCTTGATAAATACGGCAGATCTCTGGACTTGTTTGTAAATATATCCGCTTCGCCATTTACCCTGGGCAAAAACCAAAAGCGTCACCGGGTTTTCGGAGAAAATTCCCGCCGTCACAATACGCCCCTGCTCTATATAAATCATACCGGTATACAGAACAACGGAAAAACAATATATACCTTCGACGGTTCCTCTACAGTCTACGACCGGAGCGGTACGATACTCGCTGCTGCAGCCCCTTACGAAGAGGAAATCCTCTACACAGAATACAACAAATCTTCCGGTGATATCGTCGCCCTAAACTGTCCGCAGACTGTCACAGAATCTTCCTGCGAGTCGGAGAGCATATACTGCGCTCTCCGTTATGGTATAAAGCATTTCCTTGACAGCACCGGTATAAGCAAGGTAGTCATCGGAATATCCGGCGGTATTGACAGTGCTGTTACTGCCGCTCTCTACGCTGCTGTACTCCCACCGGAAAATCTGCTGCTCATCAATATGCCCAGCCGGTTTAACTCAGCTACAACAAAGGATTTGGCCCATCAGCTGGCCGATGCTATCGGCTGCCGATATGCTGTTGCTCCTATTGAAGAAAGCGTAGAATTGACGGTAAAACAGATTAACAACACCCCTGTCCACTTTGCTGGTGAAACTTCCAACTTAAAAGTCAGCGATTTTGTCCGGGAGAACATTCAGGCCCGTGACCGTTCCGCTAGAATTCTCGCCGGATTTGCCGCCGCCTTCGGCGGTGCCTTTACCTGCAATGCCAATAAGGCTGAACTAACGGTAGGCTACTCGACCCTTTACGGCGACCAGGCCGGATTTCTCTGTGCTTTAGCCGACCTGTGGAAGCATCAGGTATACGACCTTGCCCGTTATCTTAACGATACCGTTTTCCATAAAGAGATAATTCCTCAAGGGACCATAGACATTGTACCCAGTGCCGAACTGTCGGATGCACAGGATGTAGACGCCGGTAAGGGTGACCCGATAATCTACCCCTACCACGATTATCTTTTCCGCTCCTTTATTGAACGCTGGGACAAGGCAACTCCCGCTGATATTCTTCGCTGGTACGAGGATGATACTATAGACAGTAAGATTGGCTGTGTATCGGGACTCACCAGACAGCTTTTCCCCACCCCCGATAAATTCATCGAGGATTTAGAGAGATGGTGGAAGTGCTTCTCCGGTCTTGGCATTGCCAAGCGCATTCAGGCTCCGCCCGTGCTGGCCATCAGTCGACGTGCCTACGGCTTTGACCACCGGGAAAGTCAGAACGGAGTTTACTTCACGACAGAATATATTGAGCGAAAAGACAAACTTTTAAGCTCAAATTAAGATTAACTCTATTTCATTATTTTTCTTTTCAATGTATAATAGTGTGTAGAAACATGAAAGTTTATTTTGAAAGGGATCTTTTAGTATGGAAAAGAAATTGGAGCCAGTCAACCTGCTGGTCTGCCGCAGTTTGACAAACGACCCGGTACTTAAAACCGTATCCGAGGCAATAGCTTCTCCGCAATCCTCTGCTACGGATGCTATTGCTGCACTCATCGACTGCGCTGAAAACTGCAATCTATCCGGCAATATACTCCGGTCATATATTGTGGAACGCCTCGTTACCGACAAAAACATCGTAAACTGCACTTTGGAGCGTTCCGGCGGCCAAATCGGTGCCAGCCTCCGGGAAGCATTCATCCACGATATGGAAATACTTCTGCCCCTTTTCACCATGAAGCCCACCGAACTGATTAAGGGTGCCCCTGCATTCCTCGACGATTATAAGCCCACCATTGAGCGGGAAATGACTGATGCCACTGCCTGCCTGGCCTCGTTCCTACCTAATTCTACAACAGCTTCTCAGCTTGCAGACGGCTTCCTGACCTACTACCGTACTTACGGATACGGCTCTATTGCCGTATACAGAGCATTTGCCTGGAACAGCGAGGATGAAGTCCTCAAAGGAATCACTCACTTTGAGCCGGCTCTTCTGCGCAACATCATCGGTTATCAGCGTCAGAAGGACGCCCTCACGAAAAACACTCTGGCATTCCTCTCTGATTTGCCTGCCAACAACGCACTGCTTGTCGGCGACCGCGGCACCGGCAAATCCACCTGCATAAAGGCGCTCGCCAACGAATATTTCCGTCAGGGTCTTCGTCTTGTTCAGATTACCAAGCATCAGATAAAGGACCTCCCCAAGGTCATGGATACACTTCGTCAGTTTGCCAGCAAGAAATTCATAATTTATCTTGATGATCTTTCCTTTGAAACCAACGAGAGCGAATACAAATATGTTAAATCTGCTATCGAGGGCGGTGTAGAACCGAGGCCGGAAAATGTCCTCATATATGCCACAAGTAATCGTCGTCATCTCATCCGCGAGACATGGAACGACCATGAGGAAAGCCGTGACTCTGAACTTTACAGTAGCGACAGCGTAAATGAGACCGTCTCCCTCTCCGATAGATTCGGTCTTATTATCAAGTTCCGTGCTCCCAGTCAGGATGAGTACCTTGCCATCATCGACCATGCTCTCCGTCAGGAAGGCGTTATCCTCACACCGGAGGAGCTGCGCATCGAAGGAAAGCGTTGGGAGCTTGACCATAGCGGACGAAGCGGCCGTACAGCTCAGCAGTTCGCTGCCTACTATTTAGGACAGAGAGTAAACCGTTCTGTATCCGAACCGGAGAAATAAGACAAAAAAACCGCGGCAGTGATATGCTACCCCTAAAGTAGACCATGGAAATATCCAAATCTACTTTGGGGGTATTTTCATGCGAAAATCAAAGCTCTCAGCAGAAGAAAAAATAAAATGGTAAAGAAGTATCTGAATGGAGAAATGAGCTGCGCCACTATCAGCAAAGAATGCTGTGTTGCGGGCTCGACTTTAAGGAGTTGGGTAAACAACTATACAACGCAAGGGATAGTAGTTATTCTCAATCCTAGGATTGCAGAATTCAAGGCTAAATTTGCCGCATAGAAAAAGGGCGTCTCCTTTTGGGAGACACCCTGGAAAGTTTTTTGTTATTTCAGTGGTCTACTTGACAGGGAGCTGTTCACAGCCTAAGCTGCCGCGGTTATTTTTTGTCTAAATCAAATCAGCGACCGGTAAACTTGTCACGAAGAATAACATCGTGGCTGCCGCCTTCGACGATGGATACGGAGGATACGAGAGTGAGTTTTGCCTTCTCCTGAAGCTCCTTAATGTTAAGAGCACCGCAGTTGCACATGGTGGAACGAACCTTTGCCAGAGTGATGGCAACATTGTCCTTCAGCGGTCCTGCATAAGGAACATAAGAATCTACACCTTCCTCGAAGGAAAGCTTCTGAGCACCGCCCAAATCATAACGCTGCCAGTTGCGGGCACGGTTGGAGCCTTCACCCCAATACTCCTTGTAGAATGTACCGTTAATCTTTACCTTATCGGAAGGAGATTCATCGAAGCGGGAGAAGTAACGGCCGAGCATCATAGAATCAGCACCCATAGCGAGAGCGAGGGTGATGTGGTAATCATGAACGATACCGCCATCGGAAACGATAGGTACGTAGATACCGGTTTCCTTGAAGTACTCGTCACGAGCCTGAGCAACTTCAATAACGCTGGTAGCCTGACCTCGGCCAATACCCTTGGTCTCACGGGTTATGCAGATGGAACCGCCGCCGATGCCGACCTTGATGAAGTCTGCGCCAGCCTCAGCCAGGAAGCGGAATCCTTCTTTATCTACAACATTACCAGCACCAACGATAACATCGTTGCCGAAATTCTCATGGATGTATTTCAGAGTGATACGCTGCCACTCAGAGAAACCTTCAGAGGAATCAATGCAAAGAGCATCTACGCCAGCATCAAGCAGCTTCGGTACACGCTCGGCATAGTCGCGGGTATTGATACCTGCACCTACACAGTAACGCTTGCTGCTGTCGGTGAGCTCCATAGCATTTTCTTTCTTGGTGGTATAATCCTTGCGGAAAACCATATATTTGAGACACTGATTCTTATCAATGATAGGAATCATGTCCAGCTTATTATCCCAGATAAGGTCATTTGCCTCACCAAGGGTAGTATTCTCATCTGCATAAACAAGGCGCTCAAAAGGAGTCATGAATTCCTTTACAGGAGTATCCATAGACATACGGGTCACGCGATAATCACGGCTGGTAACAACACCGAGAAGTTTGCCGTTAGCTGTTCCGTCCTCGGTAACAGCCATAGTGGAATGACCGGTCTTCTCCTTCATCTCAAGAACCTGAGCGAGAGTCATGTCAACGGTAAGATTTGCATCGCTGCTTACAAAACCAGCCTTGTAGCTCTTAACCCGGCGAACCATTGCTGCCTGATCCTCAGCAGTCTGAGAACCATAGAGGAAGGAAATACCGCCCTCCCGTGCGAGAGCAACAGCCAGCTTGTCATCGGATACTGCCTGCATGATAGCAGACATCATCGGGATATTCATGGACAGTCTCGGCTCCTCACCGCGCTTGTAGCGGCAAAGGGGAGTCTTAAGAGATACATTCGTAGGAATGCACTGATCGGAAGAGTAACCCGGAACCAGCAGATATTCACCAAAAGTGTGCGAAGGCTCAGAATAATAGTAAGCCACCAAAAATCCCTCTTTTCTTTTTTTTAATCTCGTTCTTCTCTTAAAGGGACAAATGCATAATTCCCTCTGTGTATATTTGAGTTATGATACCGCAACAGAGCCAAAATTTCAATAGCGAACAACAAATTTTTTTGCTATAATAATACCATAATTAACCTAGTGAAACGAGGTTTTTTCCATGACACAAATAGAATTTAAGAAGCTTGTAAATATTGCAGCTTCTGCCAATAATCCCCCACCCCTGTCAATTTTTTCCGGTGGCGTGGAAGACTGGCGTTCCCGATGCCGCCTCGCCCAATTCCTGTCACTTCCTTCTATTCCCGGCCACATTGATGAAGCCATCGAACTGTTCAAGTCCATTGAAGTAGCAGAAGTAAATGAAGAAGACAGTGAAGAAGTAGAAGAAAAAGTCGCCGGTCTGCAGCGACTGGCAGAGCTTCTCCGGGCTAAGAAGGATTACAAGACCGCCCTTCACTTTATAAATCGTGCTATTGAATTGGCAGAGGGCACCGACTTCCTTTATAAATTCATTCTCCGAGGTGAGCTTTGGGCCGACCGCTGGAATCTGCTGACCGATATCGGGCAGGAGGATGATGCTGAGGAAGAATGTGATGAACGCATTACTGCCTACGAAGACATCACTGACATAAAGAACAGTTATATGTATTTTGGCTACCGATTCAAAGCACAGCTTGCAGCGAAGCGCGGTGATGCACCTCTAATTGTCAAGGATTATATGCACATGGCTCTGAAATTCATGGAAATACCTGACTCCTACCGGGTGAAGCTGGATGAAGCCTTCAGTGCCACCCACAATAACATGGCTTTCGTCCTACAGGACATAGATAAATGTACCCCAAAATCCACTTTTGTCTCTTGGGACATCTGAAAACAGCAGCTAAATATTGAAATTTTAAAAAAAATATATACTCAGAGATAGTTCCTTTTTTCTATTCTTACATCAGTAAAGTTCGTGTAAAGCAATGATTAAAATCAGGTTAAATTTCTAAAAAATCTTTACTTTTTGACTTTTTATCCTTTATAATCATCCTATAAGTTATTTATTCTTCTTTCTCTACTCAAAGGAGGAAATCAAAATGGGTCTTATTCAAGCAGCAAAAGGTGCATTCGGCGGCGTAATGTCCGACCAGTGGAAAGAGTTTATCTACTGTGATGCACTTCCTGCCGATGTTCTTATTACAAAAGGTCATAAGCGCACATCCTCAATGGGACGCAGTTCCAACACTTCTGCCGAAGACAACATCATTTCCAGCGGCAGTGCAATTGATATCAATGCCGGTCAGTGCATGATTATTGTTGAGGATGGTAAGGTAGTAGATATGTGTGCCGAGCCTGGCCGCTATACCTACGATGCATCCACCGAGCCTTCCGTCATGAACAGTCAGGGCCTTGGTGAATTCAAGGAGAATGTCGTAGCCGTATTCAAGCAGATGGGTAAGCGTTTCACCTTCGGCGGCGACCCCGGTAAAGACCAGCGCGTATACTTCATCAACACCAAGGAAATCATGGGGAATAAATACGGCACCCCTTCCGGCATCCCCTTCCATATTGTTGACAAGCGTCTCAATGTAGACCTTGATATCGAAATCCGCTGCTTTGGTCAGTACAGCTATCGCATCACCAATCCTATTCTCTTCTATACAAACATTGCCGCCAATGTAGCTGACGAGTACACTCGTGATGAGATTGACGGTCAGCTCAAAGCAGGCGTACTGTCCTCTCTGCAGGATGCATTTGCTCAGATCTCTGCCCAGGATGTCCGCTACAGTCAGATTCCGGCTCATAATAAGGAAGTCCGTGAAGCTCTCAACGAGGTACTCAGTGCTGAGTGGCGTGACCTTCGCGGTATTGAAATCGTTAAATTCGATGTTACCAGCGTAAAGGTAACCGACGAGTATGCCCCCCTCATTAAGGACCTCAACGAGCGTCAGCTTAACTACGGTCTCCAGGATCCCAATATCGCCCGTGGTCACATCATCGGTGGTACCATCAAAGCTATGAACACCGGCGCCGGCAATGAAGGTGGCGGAATGGGTGCCATGATGGGTCTTATGGGTATGAATATGGCCGGCAATATCGGTGCCGGTCTCGCCGCTGCAAACACTGTACCTACCGGATACGCACCTCAGGCTCCCCAACCGGTCCCGGCAGCTCCCGCTGCCCCGGCTGCAGATGCGTGGACCTGTGCTTGCGGACAGGTAAATCAGGGTAAGTTCTGCACCAATTGCGGCACCCAGAAGCCTGCTCCCCAGCCACAGGGCTGGACCTGCACCTGCGGTCAGGTTAATCAGGGAAAATTCTGCCCTAACTGCGGCAGCCCGAAACCGGCTGAAGCTCCCCTCTATCGCTGTGACAAGTGCGGCTGGCAGCCGGAAGATCCCAAGAATCCTCCTAAGTTCTGCCCTCAGTGCGGTGACCCCTTTAACGAAAACGACCAAATAAAATAATAACTAAATCAGTCCTTAAAAATCTGGGGGCGGGCTTCTGCCCTTCTCCAGATTTTTTATTATTTTAATTTAGGAGATGAATCTATGGCCTCAACAGCAGTAAGCTACAAATGCCCCTCCTGTGATGCGCCGCTTGCCTTCACACCCAAAAACGGAAAAGTAACCTGTGAATACTGCGGCACCGAATTTGAAGCCGATGTAATTGAACAGCTCTTTTCCAAGAAGGAAGAGGAGGCTGCAAAACAGCAGGCAGCCGAGGATGCCAAGTGGGAAAGACGCGCCGAAAGCGGCGAGTACAGTCAGGACGAAATCGACGCTATGCGGGTTTTCACCTGCTCCTCCTGCGGTGCCGAACTTGTTGCCGATGACAACACCATGGCAACCGAGTGCTGCTACTGCGGTAATCCTACAATGCTTCCCAGTCGGTTCACCGGTGACATCCGCCCCGACTTCATCATCCCTTTTAAGCTCACGAAAAAGGACGCTGTCGCAAAATTAAAAGAATTCTACAAAGGTAAAGATCTTTTGCCGGATGCTTTTACTGCAAACAACCGCGTTGAGGACATACAGGGTATGTTCGTACCCTTCTGGCTCTTTGACACAACTGCAAATGCTTCTGCTGTATATAACGCCACAAGCGATGCTGTAGTGACAACCAGTGACGAAATAATCACCACAACCAGCCACTACCGCCTTGATCGATCGGCCACTATGGCTTTTGAGCGCGTTCCTGCCGACGGCTCAAACCGAATGCAGGATGAATACATGGACAGCATCGAGCCGTTCAACTACGATGAGATGGTTCCCTTCAGTTCCCAGTACATGGCCGGCTATCTCGCAGATAAGTATGATGTCACCGCTGAATCTGTAGAGCCGCGCATCACCCAGCGAATAGAAAGTACCTGCTGTGATATGCTCAGTGATACAACCAGCGGCTGGGATTCCTGCGAAGAAGAAAATCACTTCGTCATAAAGGAAAACGGTACTATCTCCTACGCAATGGTACCTGTGTGGATTCTCACCACCCGTTATCAGGACAAACCGTATACCTTCATGATGAACGGCCAGACCGGTAAAATGGTTGGCGCGCTTCCAACTGACGAGGACAAGAAATCCTCATTCTTCCGCAAAGATTTTCTCATGGCTGCGGCTATATCCGGTGTGTTAATCGGTAGCCTTGCCTGGATGATTGGCTTTATTTAAGGAGGACTGAATGATGAAAATGAAAAAAATATATTCACTCCTTCTGGCTTTCGTGTTTTCTGTTTCTGCTATCTGCTCCATCGCTGCTGTTTCTCCAAACACAGTATTTGCAGCCCCAAACCAGCAGAAAACGGCTCAGGCAAAACAGCAAAACAACTCCCCCAGGAAGAAAGCAAAAATCGGCAAGTGCGTTATCGACCAGACAGGCACTCTCAGTTCCAGCGATTTGCAAAGAATTGACAATGCCCTCTTGGAAAATTCCGAGAAATCCGGAGCCATTCTTTGCGTTGCAATTCTCAATCAAGGACTTAACGAAAAGGGTATCGGTGCTTATGCCAACAACTTTGCTGACAAATGTGCCAAATCCAACGGCAAAGGCGCTATCGTTTTTGTTCAGGATGTAAAGAGCCGCAAATGGTACATCGCTACCGACAAGAAGATGAAACCGGCACTCGGCAAGGACAGCACGGACAACAAGCAGCATGTCGAATACATCAGCACTGATATTGTCCCCCATCTGAAAAGCAATGACCTTGTAAAAGCATACTCCACATTTGCCGTAAAGGCCGGAGAGCTGGCAGAATTTTACAATCGCACCGGCGATGCCATGACGGTTGTAGATACTACTATTGAGAAAATAGTGATTGCTATCGTTGCCCTCGTTATCGGCTATCTTTATGCATCTGCCAGACGCAGTTCCAGAGTTGCTGCTATGAGCAATGTTGCAACAGCAGCCGGCGCTTCGGATTATCTGAATCAGGGTTCATTCAGCCTCTATGCTTCTAATGACAGCTTTCTCTATCAGACTGTCACCGTTGTCCCCCGCTCCAAGTCCGACGACAGCAGCGATGGCGATATGTCCTTCAGTTCCTCCGACGGCGACCATGGTGGCGGCGGCGGAAGCTACTGATTTAAGAGAGGTAATATTTATATGTTAAAGAAAAGTTATCGTATATGTCTTACCTTAGTTTTCCTTCTCAGCTTTGCTGCTTCTGCTTTTGCTGCTGACAAAGCTGCCTTATCCAAGCTCATCATTCTCCACACTAACGATACTCACGGCTATCATCTCCGAGATGCTTCCCGCGGTGTCAACGGTCTGGCCGCCATTGCCGGTCTGAAGAAACAATACGAGAATATGGGCTTCAATGTCATTCTGCTCGATGCCGGAGACGCTATTCAGGACAATAATCTGGTAAATCTCTCCAAGGGTGCCACCGCCATTCAGTTCTTCAACGCTGTTGGCTATGATGCTGCCACATTCGGCAACCATGAATTCGACTACGGTCAGGATGTACTGCTCCAGCGTATTTCCGAAGCAAATTACAAATATCTTTGTGCCAATGTCATCGTAGAAGCTACCGGTCAGCTCTTTGCACCAGCAGCATCGGCAATCATTGACAAAGGCGGCGTGAAGGTTGGTGTATTTGGGCTTGTCACCCCTACCACCAAAACCGGCTCCCATCCAAAAAATGTCCGGGGCCTAAAGTTCCTGGAAAAAGAGGATATGTACGCCTGTGCCGAAAATGAAGCCCGTAAGCTGAAGGCACAGGGTGCCGATGTTGTCATTGCTCTTACCCATCTTGGCTCGGAAGAAGCCAATACCGGCAATAACTCCGAGGATATCATCAGGAACGCTCCCTCAGTTGATCTCATTATTGACGGTCACGACCATCGGGTAAAAATCAACCGCATTGACGATGAAGTACAGGCTGAGACCGGCTGCTATACACAGAATGCCGGTGTCGTCCGTTATTTCAATGACCAGTGGCAATCTACTGTTATCCCCTACGGCGCCCTTAATCCCAGGGATGATGATAAG
>JAFNYY010000031.1 GCA_017383125.1 Schwartzia sp. (in: firmicutes) | reverse complement strand
CCGCTGTCCGGGTCGGTTTCCTGACCGATTGCCTCAACAGCGGTTATGGCTTCCACCGGATTGGCTACCGGGTCATCCATCTGTACCGGCTGCTGCTCTGTCTCCAGCTCTGTTGGCAGCGGCTGGGTTACTGACAGGAGAGTAAGTACTTCACCGGTTTTCACCGCTACCTTCACTACATCCTCCGGCTCATCTGCCTTGACCTCTTCCTTCACCGGTTCCTGCTGTTTCTCGGTGACGGCTGCTTCACCGGCTTGATCAGCCGGTTTATCCGTCTGAGATGCCTGCTCACGCGCCTTGTCGAGAGTGCTGTCAAATGACTTGCCAGAGGCTCCGGCGGTACCGTTCTCCATATCGGCCTGGCCGCGGTCAGTGGATACTGTCGGTGTGGGAAGTACAGAGAAAGGATTTACCTTTGTTTCCATTGTGCTCATATTTTCACCTCCCTTCGCTGCTGCTATATATACAACGGCTTCCGCCGTTATATGTCATTACGGAGAAATTGCCCCGCAATCTCCTAACCCCATTATCGAAATTTTAGTGATATGCGTTTAGTAATACGATTGATTCTTAATCAAAGCTTAATGATTCAGGTGGAAGTAAGTACCGTGCGTCTGCCGGTAAAGATTATATTGGAAAATCTTGCAGCCTTCGCCGGGTCAAGCTTCGCCAAAATCTTGGCGGAGACACCTTCCTCCATTCTCTGAAGAACAGCTACTGCCACATCATCCTGCAGGTTGTCGATAATCTTCGCCGCTTCGTCCGGCTTCATGTCGGTATAGAGCCGTGCAAGCTTGGAAACACGCTTCTTCTCGGCTGCAGCCCGTTCCTGCCGTTCTTTCTCAAGCTTTTCGTTGCTGACAACGACAGTCGGAGATTTCTTTGCATCGGCCTCTTTCTTAGCTTCAGCCGCCGCTTTCTTCTCTTCCTCCAGTCGCTTGGCTTCCTCCTCAGCAATCCGCTGAGCCTCTGCCTCTGCTGCCAGCCGCTCCTCTTCCGCCTTCTGGGCCCTGTACTCTGCGTACCTTTCCCAGGGAAGCTTTACGAAATACTCACCCACAACGGGCCAGTCGTATATTTTGTGCTCATCGTTCAGCTTATCAAGATCCACCATCTTCAGGTAAACTCCGATGAAGAATCCAAAGGTAACAAGGAGTCCTATTCCCAGAAGACGCAGGAGGTTCAAACCGACAAATCTGCCGATGCGGGATTGCCAGCTGGCCTCTGCCGGCTTTCGGATTATCCGCTTTTTCTTTTTTACTGGTTTTACGCCGGCTGCTGCCGGTTTTTCTTCTGCCATTTTATCACCCTATATTCCGCTTGTGCGGCATGATGTGGTGTGCTGCTCACGCGCAGCCTTTCGGGGAGATTATTTTATGCCTGCCCCGCTGGTTTGCCTGTAAATATCCATAACCCGCTGGATGTAATTCCGGGTTTCGGTATACGGCGGTATCCCACCGTACTGCTCTACTGCTCCGGGACCGGCATTGTATGCCGCAAGGGCTTTAGCCACATCCCCGTCGTACTGCCGGAGCTGGCTGCCCAGCAGCTTCGCTCCGCCCTCAATATTTGAGGCGGCATCATAGGGATTAACCCCCAGATAAGCTGCCGTTTCCGGCATGAGCTGCATGATGCCTACGGCTCCTGCCGGTGACACT
>JAFNYY010000030.1 GCA_017383125.1 Schwartzia sp. (in: firmicutes) | reverse complement strand
GCTTCACTTGCTCTGAAGGACGGCGGTCACATCATCGTTGACTCAGCCAAGCTGGGGACGAACCCCGGTATTATGATGTTTACCGGCAAGGCATTGAAGGAAAAGAAGGAATCCATCGCTGCGATGTATCGGGCATACGACCGGGCGGCGAAATATCTGAACGAAACACCCCAGAAGGATTATATTCAGACGCTCATAGATAAGGGCGGCTTCCCGCCTGCCGTAAAGGACGGGATAGTCCTGCCAAAGTATCATCCGGCGGCGCTTCCTTCAGAAAAAGACTGGCAGCTTTGCCAGAAATGGCTCCTAGATAAGAAGCTCACGAAAAAGACGCTGACATTCAAAGAAGTAACAGAGAGCATTGCAGCGAAGTAAGCTATGATAACAATAAAAAATCTTTCGGTGGTCTATACCACGGATGAAAAAACGAGACAAAATAAAACCGTCCTCGCCGATATTGGACTTTCCCTGTCGGCGGGGACGGTTAATATTGTTATAGGGCCGTCCGGCGGGGGTAAATCTACGCTGCTGAAGGTCATTGCCGGATTGATTGACCACTCTGCCGGTACCGTGAAGCTTGGTGGAGCTGATGGCTGTGAGCCAATCATCGGTTTCATGCCTCAGAGCTGCGGACTCCTGCCGTGGGAAACTATCAGAGAAAATGTAGAGCTGGCAGCTGGGCTACGGCTGAAAAAGACCGGAGCATCTGCCGCTGACTGCGATAATATGAAAAAACAGTCACTGGCGCTGATGAAGCAGCTGGGGATAGATGCTCTCGCCTACTGCTATCCGTCGGAGGTCTCCGGGGGACAGCAGCAGCGGGCGGCTTTGGGGAGAATGTTTCTTCTCCGCCCGGACATCCTGCTGATGGATGAACCCTTCTCTGCGCTGGACGAACTGACAAGAGGTGAGGTGCGGCAGCTGTTCGCTGCCCTCTGTGCCGGCCGACGGCAGGATGACTGTAAGCCGATGACTGTGCTGATGGTGACTCATCAGGTAGAAGAAGCTGTATTGTTGGGTGAGAAAATAATCGTCCTTGACGGGAAAATAAAGGCCGTTCTGGATAATCCCTACAGAGGACAGAGCGAAAACCTTTGCTCACAGGAGAGGGCCGAGTTCATCGTCCGGCTTCGCCGTCTGCTGGACAGGGAAGGGGGCAGCACTCCATGAAGAGGGGAAACAGGCTTGCTCCTCTTGCCGGAGCGATCGCCAGTCTCCTGCTCCTGTGGCAGGCGGCGGCTCTTATTATGGATCGACCCATTGTTCCCGGTCCGGGGGAAGTTCTTCCGGTTCTGGCTGCCATATTTACCGATAAGCTCATCGTTCACCTGGGCTTCAGCCTGTGGCGGATAGTCGGCGGTGTCCTGCTGGCGGTGGCTATCGGATATCCTCTGGGTATTTACCTTGGCTATAACCAAAGGGCCGCCCGGCTATTGTCTCCGATGATATATCTGACTTATCCTACTCCCAAAATTGCTCTCCTGCCAATAGTCATGCTGCTTTTTGGATTGGGAGAGTTTTCCAAGCTCCTGCTCATTTTCCTAATCGTGGTTTATCAGGTAGTCATTGCCATCCGCGATGCGGCCGGAGATATACCGGCGGAGTATTATTATCCGCTGACTACCCTTGGGGCAGACTTCAAAGACATTTTCCGTCATGTGCTGGCCCCGGCTACTCTGCCGGCCTTCTTCACCGCACTCAGGGTGGCCATGGCGACAGCTGTCTCGGTATTGTTCTTCACCGAGACCTTCGGCACGGAGTACGGCCTCGGGTACTTTATCATGGATGCCTGGCTTCGGATAAGCTACCGGGAAATGTACGCAGGTATTATTGTTCTTGCAGCTTTGGGCATTGCTCTGTTTATGCTGCTGGATTATCTTGACAGCCGGTTCAATCGCTGGCAGAAATAAAATAATAGAAAGAAAGTGACTTCCCTGACCGGACACATCAACCGGCAGAAGAAGTCACTTTTTCGTTTTCAGCGGGATTTTTGGCTATTTATTCTCGTGAATTATGCTATTCACACCCAAAAACTGCTTTTCGCGAACAAAGTCTTGACTTGTTTGACTTGTTGCGGTAAATTCCCGCGGCTTTGAGAGCAACTGAATGTCTGATGTATACGGACACATCCGGCCGATAAATCAGCCGACAACACCTGATAAGTCCGCCCTTTTTAAGGGCGGGGGACCGTCGTCAGGCGGTGGTGGGTTAATGCAATGAAGGTAAAAAAATACGGCAGAGGACTGGCCTTGTCCTCTGCCGTTGTTTAATTTCTCAGCTATTCAATTTTCAAGCCAACAAGCCTCAAATCTCACCGGAAATATACGATGGTGTCTTCCGGCTCTTTTTCCGGCGTGAAGCTTTCAATCTGCAGGCGGAAGTCATTTGGTTCGCCGTTGGGGGCGTACCCTACATACATGGTCGCGCCGACGGTGCCCCAGTGCTTTTCGCCTACCTGAATATCATCGTAGACGCTGCCGACACCACCCAGCCCGAGGAAGGTGAGGTCATCGGCACAGCAGGACATTCCGCTGCGGCCGAATACTGAGAAGATGCGATTGTTCTGCTTTATCTTTCCGACAAAACCGGCAATCTTTATCTTCTTGCCCTCGTAGCGTTTGGGGTGATCCTGCATATCGATGAACCATGCGCCGAAGTCGTCAAAGCCGACTTCAATGACTTCAGCTTCAAAGTCGTACGGCAGCTCCGGCTCTTCCTCGAAGAAGTCAGGGTCTTCGGATTCGAAGTATACCTGTGCCCGGCGGTTTACGGCCCGGACATTGCGGCGGATGTCCTGCTGACGGGTGCTGTTGTCGCAGCGGTTGAAAACGATGACATCTGCGTAGCGATAGCAGTCCACGAATTTATCTTTCATATTCTGCTGATAGATTTCAAAGGTTTCGGCGTTTACTACAGCCACTACCTGGAAGACGAACCATCCAGGGGGCAGGTCAATGTCGTCAAGGTCAGAGATTTTCCACATACCGTTGTATTCCATGATGACGGCGGTGGGTTTGTGTTGCTCGTTAAGGGCGGTCAGCTTTTCAGCAGTGAAGTCCTCAGGCTCTTCGATGACTTCGGTTACAGCACGGCTTCGCTTGATGAGAGCCCCGGGCAATTCTTCTTCGCCTTCCTCACAGAGTATTATGAGGTTTTTGTCCCGACCGGAAAATTTATTGCTGGAGAGAAAATCTTTTATGACGCTGGTTTTGCCGCTTTCAAGGAGTCCAAGAAAGAGGTAAACGGGAACCTGTTTAGCTTCTTTTGGCATTTTGCTATCCTCTTATTTAACTGCAAAAAGTTTTTCCAAAGCTTCTTCCTTCAGCCCGCTGCCGATGACGCAGAAGCGGCCGGTGTAGTCGGGGGCACCTTCCTCTACGCTGCCTTCGCCGGGGACATAGTTGAAGCAAAGCCATTTGCTGCCTTCGGCGTTGGCGAGGATCCCCTTGGCCCGGAGGACGATACCGTAGGTTTTTTCGTCTTCCAGCTCCTGGATGATTTCCTCCAGCTGGGCCTTGGTGTATTTGTCAGCAGTCTCACGGCCCCAGCTGATGAATACTTCATCGGCGTGATGATGGTCGTGGCAGGAGCAGTTGGGATCATGGCATTCATGGTCGTGGTCATGATGATGGTGCTCATGCTCATGCTCGTGGTCGTGGTGGCAGCATTCGCCATCGTGATGGTGATGGTCATGGTCATGTCCGTGTTCATGGTCATGGTCATGGTGGCAGCATTCACCGTCATGGTGATGATGCGCGTGTTCATGCTCGTGCTCGTGAGCAACTTCCTCCACTGTGAGAAGTTCGCTGTGAGCGAGGGCTTCCATTATCTTTTCGCCGCTGATGTCTTCCCATGGGGTGGTGACAACAGGGGCTTTTTCGTTCAGGTCGCGGATGTAGGTCATTGCCTCATCCAGCTTCTTTTCGCTGACATCCTGAGTGCGGCTGAGGATTACGCAGTCCGCACTTGCTACCTGATCGGAGAAAAATTCGCCGAAGTTGCGTGCGTACATTTTTGCTTTGCCGGCGTGAACGACGGTGATGCTGCCTTCGATGACAATTTCATCATTGCAGACGGCGGAAACGGCTTTCTTTACATCGGAGAGCTTGCCCACGCCGGAGGGCTCGATGATGATGCGGTCGGGGTGGTAGGTGTCGATGACCTGGTGGAGTGCAGCCTCGAAGTCGCCTACAAGAGAGCAGCAGATGCAGCCGGAGTTGATTTCACGCATTTCAACGCCAGCTTCCTTCAGGAAGCCGCCGTCGACGCTGATGTCGCCGAATTCGTTTTCGATGAGGACGATTTTATCATGGAATGCTTCGGCAATGAGCTTCTTGATGAGAGTCGTCTTGCCGGCACCGAGAAAACCGGAGAAGATGTTAATTTTTGTCATTTGATGGCCTCGCTTTCAAAAGGGAACTACATTGGAAATTCAGTATCTTTCATTATATTACCTGAATCAATGTCTGTCAATTTGACTTATTGGAGGACAGATGTCTTCTTTCGTCATTTTTCAGAAAAGGTTGGTATCATTTGCTATTATGGATAAGAATGTGAATATGATTATGGAAACGCCGGTCGGTGACATAACCCTCACAGCGGACGAGGAGGCTCTGTCCGGAGTGTGCTTCGGCCGTGGAGCGGTATCCGATGCGGCAATTACCGGGCCGGCTGGCGAAATCCTGAGAGAGGCCCAGCGGCAGCTGACAGAATATTTTGCCGGAGAGAGACGGGAGTTTGACCTTCGGCGGCTGCCCATCCGCTTATCGGGGACGGAGTTTACTCAGCAGGTAGGACGAGCTATGCTGATGATTCCCTGCGGTGAGGTGAGAACCTACGGCGAGATGGCGGCGGCTATCGGTCGGCCGGCAGCGGCTCGGGCGGTGGGCGGAGCCTGCCATCGCAATCCCATTTGCATTATTGTGCCGTGTCACAGAGTAGTAGGGGCAGGGGGGAGTCTTACGGGTTTTGGCGGTGGCCTGGCTGTGAAGCAGTGGCTGCTGCGTCATGAAGGAGTATTGCCTGTAAAAAACAATAGAAGAAATAAATGAAATAATTTGAAAAATGTTTCTGTTTCTTTTGACTAACGCGGTTACCTTTGGTAAAATGATACGCTGAATTGGTTTTTGTAATTGAGGGGTGAATTATTTGTTTGGTTTTCTAAAAAGATTTCTTGGTGACAACAACGAGAAGGAAATTAAACGCTACCGGGCTATAGTCGACAAGATTAACAGCTATGAAGCAAAGCTGCAGAATCTGTCCGACTCTACATTGGCAGGTCATACCGATAAATTTAAGGAGCGGCTGGTAGCCGGCGAGACTCTTGACCAGATTCTGCCGGAGGCTTTTGCCGTCACTCGTGAGGCTAGTCGGCGCGTGCTGGGTATGCGTCATTTCGATGTTCAGATGATTGGCGGTATGTGCCTCCATGAGGGCAAGATTGCCGAGATGAAGACTGGTGAAGGTAAGACTCTCGTAGCTACTCTGCCTGTTTACCTCAATGCGCTCACCGGCAAGGGTGTCCACATGGTCACGGTCAATGACTATTTGGCTCGCCGCGATAGTGAGTGGATGGGTCATCTGTACAATTTCCTTGGTCTGTCTGTTGGTCTTATTGCTCATGATATGGATTTCCCGGAGCGCAAGTACGCATACAGCTGCGATGTTACCTTCGGTACCAACAATGAGTACGGCTTTGACTATCTCCGCGATAATATGGTCGTTTCCGCTGACCAGATGGTACAGCGTGAGCTGAACTACGCTATAGTGGATGAGGTGGACAGTATCCTCATCGATGAGGCTCGTACTCCGCTTATCATTTCCGGTCCCGGTCAGAAGTCTACCGATACATATGCTGTAATGGCGAAGGCTGTAGCTACCCTGAAGGAGGGCGTGGACTACAAGGTAGACGAGAAGGCAAAGACCGTCGCTCCCAGCGATGAGGCTGTGCTGAAGATTGAAAAGCTGGTAGGGGTAAAGAATCTTTATGCCCCTGAGAATATTGAAATGTCCCATTGCTTCACTGCCGCACTCCGTGCCCGCTCCCTCATGATCAGGGATCGTGACTATGTAGTGAAGGATGGCGAGGTCATCATCGTCGATGAGTTCACCGGTCGTATCATGCCGGGCCGCCGTTATTCCGACGGTCTCCATCAGGCGATTGAGGCGAAGGAGGGCGTAAAGATTCAGCGTGAGTCTCAGACTCTGGCTACTATCACCTTCCAGAATTACTTCCGTATGTACGAAAAGCTGTCCGGTATGACCGGTACGGCCAAGACAGAGGAAGACGAGTTCCTGAAGATATACAAGCTGCCGGTAGTGGTAGTACCTACCAACCGTCCGGTACAGCGTAAGGATATGCCCGATGTCATCTATAAGACGAAGCGGGCAAAGTACAAGGCTGTTGCCAATGCTGTCGAGGAGATTCATGCTACCGGCCGTCCGGTACTCATCGGTACTACCTCCATCACTCAGTCCGAGGAACTGAGCCAGCTCCTGCAGCAGCGCAATGTTCCCCATAATGTCCTGAATGCGAAGTTCCACGAGCAGGAAGCTGACATCATCAAGGATGCCGGTCAGCTGAATGCAGTCACCATCGCCACCAACATGGCCGGCCGTGGTACCGATATAATGCTGGGGGAGGGTATCAAGGAAATGGGCGGTCTGGCCATCATCGGTACCGAGCGCCATGAGTCCCGCCGTATTGATAATCAGCTCCGCGGTCGTGCCGGTCGTCAGGGTGACCCCGGTTCTTCCCGCTTCTATCTGTCACTTGAGGATGATCTGCTCCGTCTCTTCGGTGCCGATAATATTTCCAAGGTCATGGATAAGCTTGGTCTGGAGGAAGACGAGCCCATCGAGCATTCCATGATTACCTCTTCTATTGAGCATGCTCAGAAGAAGGTAGAGGCCCGCAACTTCGATATCCGTAAAAATGTCCTTGAATACGATGATGTTATGAATCAGCAGCGTGAGGTCATCTACTCTCAGCGCCGCAAGGTTCTTAACGGTGAGGATCTGAAGGACAATATCATCTACATGATCGATGCGATTATCGATTCTCAGATGAATCAGTATGCAAACGAGAAACTCTATCCGGAGCAGTGGTCTCTCGATGAGCTTATTGCCGATGCGGAGAGCATCTATTGCCCCAAGGGCGAGCTCGATGCCGAGGAGCTCATGGACCTCAGCCGCGACGAGCTGCGTGAGACTCTCCATGATATTGCTGTAGAGGCCTATGAGCAGCGCGAGGAGATGCTGGGCGAAGAAGTAATGCGCGAGCTGGAAAAGGTCGTCATGCTTCGCGTAGTCGACAACAAGTGGATGGAGCATCTCGACCACATGGATATGCTCCGCGAGGGTATCGGTCTGCGATCCTACGGTCAGAAGAACCCAATCGTAGAGTACAAGATCGAAGGCTTCAATATGTTTGAAGAGATGATCAACTCCATTCAGACTACTATCGCCCGGATGATATTCCAGGTGCAGATTGTTTCTGAAGAGCAGCAGGAGCTGGAGGACAGACTTGCCACCGCTCAGGCTTCTCACGGAGCTGATGTGTCTTCGGCCGAGGCTCACCCCACGCCGAAAAAGCCGGTGAGCAGAGTCAAGATAGGACGCAACGAGCCTTGTCCCTGCGGCAGCGGTAAGAAGTATAAGGACTGCTGCATGAAGAAGAAGCGGAAGTAAAAATATCCTTCTCCAGAGGGATACCCAATAAGCCTCCCCACTAGGGGAGGTGCCAGAAGGGCGGAGGGGTTTGATGTATATTGATTACCCCTCCGTCAGCTATGCTGACAGCTCCCCGGAAGGGGAGCCTTTTGGACGGATAAATAGTAAAGACATATTTGATAGGATGTGAAAAGTTCATGCTGGAAGATTTGAAAGGCCCAATAACAGCTATTAAAGAGAAGCTGAACGAAATGGGGAACTCTCTTTGACGTCGCTCGCAAAGAGCAAATAATCGCCGAGCTGGAGTTCAAAATGGCAGCCCCGGATTTCTGGGATGATGCCGAAAAGGCTCAGAAAATAAATCAGGAACTCAACGATGTAAAAATCGATGTAGATAAGTACAAGGCTCTCCTTGGCAAGGTGGACGATGTGGAGACTTTGCTGGAGATGGCCTTTGAGGAAGATGACCCCTCCATGGAGGAGGATATAAAGGCGGAGCTGGAGTCTCTGAAAGAGACTGTCCACGAGTTGGAGCGCTCCGTGCTCCTCTCCGGTGAGTATGACGGTCGTGACGCAATCCTCACCCTCCACGCGGGTGCCGGCGGTACTGAGGCTCAGGACTGGACGCAGATGCTGCTGCGTATGTATACCCGCTGGGCAGAGCATCACGGATTCACGATAGAGATGGCAGACCTGCTTCCCGGTGATGAAGCCGGTGTGAAGTCTGCCACCATTTTCATCAGAGGTCATAATGCCTACGGTCTGCTGAAATCCGAGAACGGTGTTCATCGCCTTGTCCGTATTTCGCCTTTTGATGCGAACAAGCGCCGCCATACATCTTTCTCCGCCTGTGAAATCATGCCGGAGATAGATGACGCACAGGAAGTAGAAATCAATATGGAGGAAGTCCGTGTTGATGTATTCCGCTCCAGCGGCGCCGGCGGTCAGCATGTCAATAAGACCAGCTCGGCAATCCGCATGACCCACATACCTACAGGCATTGTGGTGCAGTGTCAGAACGAGCGCAGCCAGCTACAGAACAAGGCACAGTGCCTTTCCATGCTGCGTGCCAAGCTGTTCCAGGTAGAACTGAAGAAGAAGGAAGAGGAAAGAGCAAAGATTCAGGGTGTCCAGAATAAGATTGAATGGGGCAGTCAGATTCGCTCTTATGTATTCCAGCCTTATACTCTTGTAAAGGATGTCCGTACCGGCTGTGAGACAGGCAATATTCAGGCGGTAATGGACGGAGATCTGGACAGCTTCATTGAAGCTTACCTGGCCGCTTTGGCAAATGGGGAGATTTGATATTTCTCGGAGGTAGATTTCTATGAAAAAAACTTCCGTCGGGATAGCGGCAATGGTCGCTGTCCTTGCCATTTTCAGTGAGTTTGTCGTTCCGATGGTGATGTCCTCCACGGCTCAGAGTCAGCTGAGGAAGGTAGCAAAGTCCGATAATCTCACTGTATCTCTCCGTTCTGTTCCGGGACTGCTTATGTTGGCAGGTTCGGTGAGCAATGTTGAGATAAATGCGAAGGAAGCTTATCTGGGTGATGTCCGGGTCAATGACCTTCGTTTAGTGGGCAAGGGCGTCCGCGTGAATGTTGATAGGCTGTTCAGAGGCAATGGCTTCAGAATTGAGGAAGCCAACCACATCGACTTCAGCGGAGATGTGACGGCCACGGCCTTGGAGGAGCTTATCAATGAAAAGGTGAAGCATGTAGAGGCGGAAAGCGTCGAAGTGACTCCGGAAAGCGTCAAGGTAAAGGCTAAAGCAACTTTGCTTGGCAAAGACCTGAAGATTGATTTCGCGGGCAATATTCTTCACGATGGCAACAAGCTTTTCCTTCGGGCAAAAAATGTGAGTGTCAAGGGTGTCAATGTGAAGGACCGTATCGCTACCCGAATTTTTGGCGATATCATGCTGTATGATTTCGACTGGCTGAAATTCCCTATAAGGCTTCAGTCTGTTGAACATCAGGCCGGAAAGATGCACCTGACCTTTACAAACTGATTAAACACAATCTCCGGTGGAGGTTGTCTTTTAGCTGGGAGCCTTTCATATAATGAAAAAATTCCTTTATAATAAGGTTCTGCTGGCAGTAATGGTACTGGGGCTTGTCGCCTCGGTAGTCATCAACATGGCCCGCATTGCCGATGAGAGGGCGAATAATTCCATCAATCTGGTGGTTGATTATGAGGCTCTCGTAGAGCTGGCAGAGAAGGAAGGTCTGACGGTAAATGAAGTAATGGCAAAGGCCAGGGAGGCCGGCATTACTTCTTTGGCTGTTTATGACAGGACTTTTAAGAAACTGAATAAATCCGGTAAGTGCACAGCAACCCGCGGCGTCGAGATCATGGAGCGCTATCGTACAGGCTCTTTGGTAAGTCCGGCGTGGCGTGAGCTGGCGGCTCGCGGTGAAATTGCCGATGCCGAAATGTACATTACAAACGGTGATGATGTTACCTACCGGGAAGTAAAAGAAGATTTGGTTCGCCATTTGGGCAAGGACAGAGTCCGGGCCTTCGTTGTTGACGGCAAAGAGGTTCTGGCGGTAAAGGCAAACGGTGACGCCTTTGTCAAGCTTGACCTCGGTCTGGCTACCGATGAGATGAAGGCGGTAAATGCAGCCGGCTTCTATGTGGTGGCTCGTCCTGCTAATCTCGTTCATCCCACTGTGGATGATGTGAAAGCTGTGTTCCGCCGTCTCGACGGCATAAAAGTCTCCGAGATGGTTTTCTCCGGCAATCAGTGCCTCGGTGCCTTCGGTGAAGAGGGCGCTTTGGAGACGGTTGCGGAGGAGCTGAAGGAGCGGAAGATTACCCTCGGTCTCATTGAAGCTGTTACTCAGCTTCAGTTCTTCCCGCAGGAGGGTCTGGAGAAAATAGCGGCCAAGCTGGACTGGCAGGCAGCTCGCTCTTACTACATAGGTAAGGAAGAGATGCGGAAGATGAAAATCCAGCAGGCTGTTGACCGCTGGAAGAATACTGATGAGGAGCGCAATATCCGAATCAGTATGCTGATGCCCTTTGAGAAACCGCAGGAGGGTATGAGCCTTCTGGAAACAAATCTGAAATACTTTTCTGAGGTAAAGGAAGCCCTCACCGCCAGAAACTTTGTCTTTGGTCCGGCGGGTACCTTCTATCAGCTTCATGTGGCTCCCTGGCTGCGGGCACTCGTCGTTCTTGGTGCCGTTGCCGCAGGGGTGTTGTATCTTTCCCTCGTTATTCCGGCGCTGAATGCTCGCCGCAAGCTGCAGCTTATGATGTTTGCGGTTATTGGCGTTGTTTTCTGTGTCCCTGTGTTCATGGGGGCGGGAAATTCTGTCCGGCTGCTGGCAGCTTTGGCGGGAGCAAATATTTTCCCGGCTCTGGCGATGGTTGGTCTGCTGGATTATATCCGCAGCCATCGGGATGCAGGGTGCGGCTCGCTTGTGGGCAGCATTGTCTTTGGCTTTGCCGTTTTGGCTGTTACCGGTGCACTGTCCTTTGTGGGAGCCTCCTATCTGTCGGCTTCCCTCAGCGATGTGGAATTCTTCCTTGAGGCAAAAATTTTCCGCGGGATAAAGCTGACCTTTATTCTGCCACTCATTTTGGTAGCAGTTGCATTCCTGCAGCGCTTCAATGTCTTTGGTTCCTTCGAGGATGAGACGGAGGGCTTCATGGCGCAGGTGAAGGAGATAATGGATGCTCCGGTTACTGTCCGTCTGCTGGCCGCTCTCGGTCTGGTAGGCGTTGCTCTCATCGTGTTTATTGCCCGTTCCGGTCATACTATGGGTATGCCGGTACCGGGTATCGAGCTGAAGCTTCGGGCATTCCTGGAGCAGAGTCTCTATGCCCGTCCCCGGACTAAGGAAATGTTCATCGGTCACCCTGCCTTCATGCTGATGGTGATGGCGTGGCTGAAAAAGTGGCCTACAGTGGTTTTCTTTGCTCTCGTTATGGTTGCTACCATAGCGCAGGGTTCAATGGTGGAAACCTTTGCCCATATGCGTACTCCCTTTATGATGAGCGCAGTACGCGGCGTCGGTGGTTTGATTTTTGGCGGAATTATCGGTGGGGGTTTGATGTTGATGGTCACTTTGTGGTATAATATTTTGGATAAGGCTCGGGCGAAGATGGCTCGGGATTAAAGTTTTTCTTTTATCAAAGAAGCTTGCTTAAAGGAGCTTATTTATCTGATGTCTAATATTGTGGTATCGGGATACTACGGCTCGAAGAATGCCGGCGATGAGGCAATGCTGGCAGCAATGATCGAGGTATTAACCGATGTTAATCCACAAGTAAATATAACGGTTATATCGGCCAGCCCCAAAGATACGGCGCGGCGTCACGGCGTGAAAGCAATTTCATGGCTGGATGTCTCGTCTATTTGGGGTGCTTTGCGCCGAGCCGATTTGCTTATTTCCGGCGGCGGCAGTCTGCTTCAGAATGTGACCAGCGGCCGCAGTCTTTACTATTACCTCAGCGTTATCGCGCTGGCTCGTTTCATGGGGACTCCGGTCATGCTCTATGCACAGGGAATCGGGCCAGTGTGCGGTTCCTTTGCCCGGGCATTCATGCGCCGTCAGGCAAACGGTGCTGCTCTCATCACGGTTCGTGACAAAGGCTCTCTGGAGGAGCTGAAGGATCTGAATGTGACGAAGCCTCCCATGGAGGTGACGGCCGATCCGGTACTGGCTATCCATCCGGTAGAGACAGCTATCGGCAGGAAGATACTGCAGGATCATCAGATAGGCGGAGTCCGTCCGATTGTAGGAATTTCTGTCCGCGAGTGGCGGGGCTGGACTGAGTACAAGCAGGTCATTGCTCAGGCGGCAGATGATATCGTCAGTAAGTACAATGCTCAGGTAGTATTCCTTCCTATGCAGGTGCCTGAGGATGTTGTTACCTCCAAGACAATTGCCCGGTTGATGAAGAAGGAATCCATCGTCCTGACGGAGGAGTATACTACCAATGAGCTGTTGAGTCTGGTTGGATGTATGGACCTGCTTATCTCCATCCGTCTGCATGCTCTCATTTTTGCCGGCGTTATGGGTGTTCCCATGATTGGCTTGTCCTACGATCCGAAGATTGAGCGTTTCCTGGCTTCTATCGATGAGAAGCCGGCAGGGGATCTTTCCACGCTTACCTATGAGGAGCTCAGCAAAGCTGTCGAGTATAGCTGGAAGAACCTTGACGGGATTAAGAAGAAAAATGTCGAGCTGGTAAGCGGGCTGAGACATCTGGCAATTAAGAATGCCGAAGAGGCTGTCCGGCTCATGGAGCAGGGAAGATAAACGAAAGACAATAAACAATAAACAATGAAGCGGAGCTGCAGTGCAGCTCCGCTTTTTTGTGAATCAAATTTTAAATTATGGGGACGATGGTTATTCCGGGAGGCTGAACATCTCGTTGAGGATTTTCAGTCCGGTCTTCGTCTTGAAGATGTGTTCTCTGGCGCCGAGGATGTATTTTTCTTCCTCCTGATTTTCGTAGAGGTTTACAAGGAAGTCAGCTTCGATGAGAATCTGGTAGTCCATGCCGTCAATTTCCTTGTAGGTGTGATGGTGGCCGATGAGATACTTGACCCGCTCTATCTGCTCCTCGGTGTAGCCTCCGAGGCGACGAAGCATTTTGTCAGCCTCCGGGGGGCCTTCCTTTTCCTGCAGCTTGCCGCCGGAGGAGCCGTACTTCTTTTCGGCGGGATGGATGCCGATGTCGTGAAGGATGGAAGCGGTCTCCAGGATGAAGTATTCCTCCGGCGAAATGTTTTCCATCTGAGCAATTGTCACAGCGAAATCATGTACCTTCATGAAGTGCTGGATTCGTCTTGCATCGCCGGCGTCAAATTCTACCATGGCCATGACAAGCTCTGCGGTTTTTTTGTCCATAGTCATTCTCCCTGCAATCAAGGTCGTTTTATTTCCTTATATCATTCGACAGGAAATTGAAGAATCCTGCACAAATAGCATACCTATTGCCGGAGCGGCATAATTTGTACAGTTGAAACTGTGCTGTTAGGCAAATGCAATATCTGCAATAGAATGTCGGCGGCAATGGAAAATCTCAGCGGATTATGGTAGAATGATATCAAGAAAAAATGGGGGTATTGTACACTTATGGCAATTCTTGAAGTAGTAAAGGCAGGCAATCCGGTATTGAAGCAGGTTGCAAAGCCTATTAAAAAGATTGATTCCCGTCTGCGTCATCTTATGGATGACATGGCAGAGACGATGTATAAATGTGACGGTGTTGGACTGGCAGCTCCGCAGGTCGGTCAGTCTATCCGTCTTGTTGTCATCGATGTGGGAGAAGGAATCATCGAGATGATAAATCCGGTGATTACTCATCGGGAAGGCAAGGTAACAGACTCAGAGGGATGCCTTTCTGTGCCGGGGATCTTCGGTGATGTGGAGAGAGCCGAGCGGGTGACTGTGGAGTATACTACCCGCTTCAACAAGCGCCGTACTCTGAAAGCAGACGGCCTGCTGGCCCGCTGCATTCAGCACGAATGCGACCATCTTGAGGGTACGCTCTTCATCAATATAGCCACAAGTCTGCGGCAGGAATCGCCGGAGGACCGCGAAAATGGCTGAGTTGATGAATAAAGTCCGCACTCTGTTCATGGGGACGCCGGATTTCTCTGTTCCCTGTCTGGAAAAGCTGCTGACTATGGAGCAGCTGGCAGTGGTAGGTGCGGTGACTCAGCCGGACAAGCCCCGTGGCAGGGGTAAGAAGCTGACACCTTCGCCGGTGAAGGTCTCTGCAAAGAAAAATAATCTGCCGGTGTATCAGCCGGTACGGATAAAGAATGATGAGGACTTTCTCCGGCAGCTTAGAGAGGAAATAAGGCCGGAGCTTATCATTGTGGTGGCTTTCGGTCAGATTTTGCCGGCTGAGGTGCTTAATCTGCCTGAATACGGCTGCGTAAATGTTCACGCCTCTCTGCTGCCAAAGTATCGCGGCGCGGCTCCTATGCAGCGGGTTATCATGGATGGGGAGAACATCACCGGTGTAACCACTATGCTCATGGACATCGGTCTTGATACCGGCGATATGCTGGAGAAGTCTCAGCTGACCATCGGCCCGGATATGACTCTGGAGGAGCTTCATGATGCTTTGTCTCTGCAGGGCGCAGAGCTGATGAAGACCACCATTGAAAAAATTCTTGACGGTACAGTAGTACGGACGAAGCAGGATGACAGCCTCAGCTGCTATGCAAAGATGATTGAGAAGGACACAGGAGCGATTGACTGGAGCAGGACTACCGCCGAGATTCACAATCTCGTGCGGGCGTTGGATTCTGCCCCGGGAGCGTTCACTTCTCTCGGTGAAGAAAAGTATAAAATATGGCGGACGAAGCCGGCGGACCTGTCGGCTGACGGCAAAGCGCCGGGAGATATTCTCCGGGCAGACGGCAAGGGCCTGCTGGTAAAGACCGGCGATGGTGTAATCGAGGTTCTGGAGCTTCAGGCACCCGCTAAGAAGCGGATGAAGGCCGCTGATTATCTCCGGGGGCATGCTTTGGAGCTTCCGGCGAAATTTGAGTAAAGCAAATGGATAATAATAAAATCGTAACTTCAAATTACAATAAAAAACGGCTGTTTATCGGCCTGCTGGCAGGCTCTTACCTGACCCTTGTGCTGATTGCTGCCGTGATGTGGCGCATCAGTGCTCCGGGACTCCGGGAAATAGCGGACATACTGCCACTGGTATCGGGAATAGTGCTGGCACTTTTCTTCGGCATTGTCGGTCTTGGTATTGCCGGACTTGTAGCAGCGGCGGCAGGATTGCCGTTTTTCCCCTTTGTGCTGCGGCGGACTACCGGGATGGTAAATCTGCTGTTCCCACTGGTGGTATTCTTCGGCGGGCTGCTTGGCTTTAAGCGGCGGCAGATTGAAAGCTCGTTTGTATCTGTAAGCAACAAGATTTTTCATCGAATGAATATCAAGGTGCCGGCGGACAGACTGCTGGTGGTTACACCGCACTGTCTGCAGCTTGACACCTGTCCCCATAAGATTACCCGCGATCCCATGAACTGTAAGCGGTGCGGACGCTGTGATATCGCTGCACTGGTGACTATGGCAGAGGAGATGGGTTTTCATTTCTTCGTAGTCACCGGCGGTACATTGGCCCGCCAGACTGTCAAAAGAATCAGACCGAAGGCCGTGGTGGCTATTGCCTGTGAGCGTGACCTTACCAGCGGCATACAGGATGTGTATCCATTGCCGGCGGTAGGAGTAATGAATCTCCGTCCCAACGGGCCGTGCTTCAATACGCATGTGGATTTGGATGAGTTCCGTCGGGAGCTGGAGAATATCATAATCCTGCCGGAGAGGAAAAAGGACGAGGGAGCCGGTCAAAATGGATAAAGCAAGAGAAACGGCTCTCCGGGTCATCCATGCTGTCAGCGAAAACGGAGGATACGCCAATATCCTGCTGGCAGAGGAACTGAAAAAGGGCGATTTGAGTGAGCTTGACCGCCGCTTCGCCACGGAGCTTGTATATGGCGTGGTGAAGGCTGGAGACACGCTGGACTGGATCATCGGCCGCTATGTGAATAAGCCGGTGAAAAAGATGGAGCCTTGGGCGAGATGCATCCTTAGGCTGGGTATGTATCAGCTCTTTTATCTTACGAAGATTCCCGGGTCAGCAGCTGTCAATGAATCAGTTAATCTGGCCCGTCGATACGGCACCAGACTGAAAAGCAGTGCCGGTTTTATCAATGCTGTTCTCAGACGGGCTTCGAGGGAGCCGGAGGCAGCTGCGTTCCCGCAGGGAACAGGGAAGGCAACTGAGTATCTGTCTCTGAAGGAAATGCACCCGCGCTGGCTGGTTAAGCATTGGATAGGTCTGCTTGGCTACGAGGCAGCGGAGAAAATCTGCCGCTTTGACAATGAGCCGGCGGTGCTGTCGGTGCGGACAAATACAATAAAGACAGACCGGGATGAGCTGATGGCTCGCCTGACTGATGAGGGCTGCGCTGTTGAAAAGTCTGCTCTCGTACCGGAAGGAATAAAGATAACTGCTCACGGAGCCATGAAGGATATTGCCTCCTTGGCGGAGGGCTTGTGGCAGGTGCAGGATGAAAGCTCCATGCTGGTGGCGCATGTACTTGACCCACAGCCGGGAGATTTCGTCCTTGATGTATGCAGCGCCCCCGGAGGCAAGACGACCCATCTGGCTCAGCTGATGAAAAACCGGGGCCGGATAATTGCCGGAGACCTGTATCCGGCTCGGCTGGAGAAGGTAGCGGAGAATGCCCGGAGATTGGGAATAACCATCATCGAGACGGCGGCAGGCGATGCCCGCTGTATCGGTGAGCGGTATTTGCGGCAGGCTGACCGGGTGCTGGTGGATGCACCCTGCTCGGGACTCGGTGTTCTTCGCCGTCGTCCTGATGCCCGCTGGCGGGTAACGGCAGACGATATGAAGGGCCTGCCACCTCTGCAGCTGGAGATTCTTGAAAGTGCGGCCCATTGCGTGAAGCAGGGCGGCGTCCTGGTCTATAGTACCTGCACCATGGAGCCGGCGGAGAATGCCGGCGTTGTTGAGAAATTTTTGGCAGCTAACAAGGATTTCACGCTGGTGGAAACAGGTCAGTATCTGCCGGAGCAGAAGCGCAGCAGCCAAATGGTACAGCTGCTTCCGCATATTGACGGGACAGATGGCTTTTTCATCGCACGTATGGAAAGAAAAACGAAATGAAAAAGAATCTTTTCGGCCTCATGGAGGAGGCCATAAGGGAGGAAATGGCTCCCTTCGATATAAAACCCTTCCGGGCACGTCAGCTGGTAGACTGGATGTACGGCAAGAGCGCCGTTTCCTTCGATGAAATGACAAATCTCGGACAGGATTTGCGCTACAAGCTGGCTCGGGAATTTTCCATCGACAGAGCGAAGCAGGTAGAGCGATGGGATTCGGCAGACGGGAAAACTACTAAGTTCCTGCTGGGGTTTCCTGACGAGGTGGCGGTAGAGTCGGTCCTCATGCGGCAGCCCTACGGAAACAGCATCTGCATTTCCACGCAGGCAGGCTGTGCTATGGGCTGTGCCTTCTGTGCTTCTACCCTGAAGGGTTTAACCCGGGATCTGGTTGCCGGTGAGATGCTGGCGCAGGTGTTTTTCATTAACGATTATCTTGCCAAGGCAGGAGAAAAGGTGGACACCATGGTTCTCATGGGCTCCGGTGAGCCTCTGTACAACTATGCCAATGTCCTCAGTTTCCTGCGGCTCATACATGAGTCCTACTGTCTGAATTTCGGCTACAGGAATGTGACTCTTTCCACCTGCGGCATCGTGGAGCGGATATATGATCTGGCTCACGAGAAGCTTCCGGTAGGACTGGCCATATCACTTCACGCGCCAAACGATGAGATACGCCGCCGTATCATGCCGATAGCGCGGAAGTACCCCATCAAGGATGTGGTGAAGGCCGGAGAGGCATACTTCAACGCAACGGGGCGGAGGGTAACCTATGAGTACATACTCATAGACGGCGTAAACGACAGCCGGGAAAATGCCCGGGAGCTTGGTCATCTTTTGGCAGGACAGAATGCTTCTGTAAATCTGATACCGATAAATCCGGTGGTGGAGCGGTGTCTCCATCGTCCCAGTGACGATAGAGTAAACGCCTTTGCCGGCATTCTGCACAGCATGCATATCACGGCGACAGTCAGAAAAGAAATGGGCGCTGATATCAATGCAGCCTGCGGTCAGCTTAGAAACCGTCACCTGGAAGGAAAATAGAAAAGCAGGGCAGCCGCCTATATATCAATTTGATGTACAACGGCTGTCCTTTTCTATTTTTTATGCACGATTTTCAGAAAAGTATGGTAAAATACAAGCTGTATGAGTGTGTCGGGGAATGACCTCCGGCCGAGTAATTGAAATACAGGGTGATACCATGATACACATGAAGAATGTCAGCAAGGAGTATGAGAACGGCTCCGTTGCTCTCCACGATATTAGTGTAGACATTGAGCCGGGAGAATTTGTGTTCATTGTCGGACCCAGCGGTGCCGGTAAATCCACCTTTATACGCCTCCTTCTAAGGGAAGTGCTGCCTTCTTCCGGTGAGCTGTATGTAAACGGCAAGGATGTTATTGATATGCCCAGAAGCGAGGTTCCTTATCTGCGTCGTGAGCTGGGTGTCATATTTCAGGATTTCCGTCTGCTGCCTGAAAAGACTGTAGCGGAGAATGTGGCCTTTGCCATGCGGGTAATCGAGGCTTCCAGGCGGAAAACGCAGCACAGCGTGAATTCTGTACTGGATATCGTCGGTCTTCGCCCGAAATATCGGTGCTTTCCGTCGCAGCTTTCCGGTGGTGAGCAGCAGAGGGTAGCAATTGCCAGGGCTATAGTCAATAAACCCTCTATCGTAATTGCCGATGAGCCTACCGGTAACCTTGACCCCTCTACTTCATGGGAAATCATGGATATTTTCAAGCGAATCAATGCAGGCGGTACCACCATCGTAATGGCCACCCACGACAAGAATATCGTTGATGCCATGAAGAAGCGCGTAATAGCTATTGAGGACGGCCGTATTGTCCGAGATGAAGCACAGGGAGGATACGGCTATGAAGCTTAATACGATGGAGTACTTCATCCATGAGACCTTCCTGTCCCTGAAGCGAAACAGCTGGATGACCCTTGCTTCCATCGGTACGGTGGCGGTAGCACTGTTCGTATTCGGTATGTTTCTGGTCATCGTGATGAATACGAACCGGATGGCTGATTCGCTGGAATCTCAGGTAGAGATAAGCGTATATCTGAAGGATGATATCAGCCAGTCG
>JAFNYY010000029.1 GCA_017383125.1 Schwartzia sp. (in: firmicutes) | reverse complement strand
TTTGGATGCCACGAATATAAGCTTTACCAATAACATTACGGAAAAAGCACTGCTTGATTTGAAGTCTGCCAGTGTAAAGACTAGCGGTGATCTGAAGCTCGCCGCCGACACGACAAACGCGGTTTTTGCGGCGGCTCGGGCCAATGACGGCGGCCTTGGCGTGGCCGGTATCGGTGTCAAAGTAGATAATACCTTTAATTACAGCGACACAATATCGCTGGATAGTGCCAGCTCTCTGCAGACAACCAGCGCAGCGGGAAGCATTTCCCTCAGCGCAGTGGACGACAGCACGCTGCAGGTGGGCTCCTATGCTAATGCGCGTACCGGCGCAGTGACGGTACCGGTAGCAAAAACCTACAATACCACGGTACGCACCAATCAGCTGGAGCTGAGCGGCAGGATTGACAGTGCCAATACCGTTCATCTCTACTCCGGCCAGTACGATTCTACGGCTATGGCGGGTCTGCACGCAGTAGTTGATGTCCAGACCTTCACCGGCAGTTTGGTGATTCCGGCCTCTGCTCGGACTATGGAGAACAGCATCACTGAGAACAACCTTGTCAATATCAACAGCGGAGCCAGCGTGCGCAGCGTGGCCAGCACGGATATCTATGCCAACGAGGGAGCGATGGTTGTCCATGAGAACAATCTCGGTGCCTCGCTGTACAGCTCGGACGATGCGCAAAAGGACGGCAAGAGCTATGTGGTGCTAAGTAAGACCGAGGGCAGTGCCGATGATGTGGGCTTGACCCAGAATAACAAGGTGAACCTGAACGGCTCAGTGGTGGCAGGCTATAACCATGAGCTGAAGCTGACCTTGGGCAGCGTAGGCGAGATTGTGATTCTCGACGCTGACCAGCGCGCAGCCTTCATAGCCTCCAATCCGGATCTGGCCGACAGGGTGAAGGCTACGCCGACTATCACGGCCAGCGGCAGCCTTACTGCCGCCCAATGGCAGCAGCTGCTGGGCTACGAGACGGCCAACATCGTGGCCGACCTGATGGAGCGGTACGAAAGCCTGCAAACGGCCCTGCAGAAATACAGTGCGGATAAGGATGCGGCGGCCTATGTCGCCCTGCAGGGCGCTATGGCTCAGGTGAGGGATCAGCTGAGCCAAATGGGTATGCTGGTCAAGGCCGGTGAGGGCGGTACGGGCGAGATTGTCATGCCAAGCCTGAAAACCGATGTTGTAATCCTGCCGGACATCGCCGTCAGCGGCGGTAATGTGACCGTGCAGACCGGCAGCCTGCTGGGCAGCGGCAGCCTTGAGGCCTACGGCAAGCCGGAAGCTTCCATCGTAAACAATACCAACCTCTACATGAAACTGGGCAATATCAATGTAGGCGAAGCAGGCGGCGTGCTTAGCGTCAACGGCACGAAGCTGGCCGCTTCGGACAACGCGGCGGCACTCAATGCGGCCATCGCAGAGAAGAACGCCGGTAAGGCGGCACCGTCCTTCAGCAAGATTCATTGCGAAGACGGAGCCGGCGGCACTTTGGAGGTCAAAAATACTTTCTCGGGTAGAAATACTGCTACGGAAAGCATGGGCTATACGGTCAACGGTCTTGATGAGGCAGGAAATCCGGTTACGACCCACATCCGCTTTTTGCCGGACATCGAGGTGCAGGCGGGCAAGAGTATCACCAACGCCTCCGGCAGGCTGACAATGGACAATCTGCACGGTAATTTGCTCATCAACGGCGAAGTCAATGCCCGGGATGTTGTACTAAGTGCCGCCAACGGTACGATTTATCAGAACTCACTGGAGGAAGGTAAGGGATTAATCAATATCGGCGGCGAGGTCATGGGCAGCGTTGATGCCAGCGGTAAGGTTACGCAGCCGGCGGCGTCCAGCGGGCGCATCGCAGGCAGCAATATCTTCCTCAATGCGCTGACCCTCAATATCAACGGACTTGTTCAGAGCGGCTACGCCAACTATTCTGCCAGCGTCGGTGACAACTACAGCACCGCCATCGGCAATCTTGATAACCTATACAA
>JAFNYY010000028.1 GCA_017383125.1 Schwartzia sp. (in: firmicutes) | reverse complement strand
GCCAACATCGTCGAGACGGCAAACAACATCGTAAAGCAGGTAGAGAAGCTCCGCCGTGAGTACAAGGACTACAACTTTACCATCATCCGAAACGATGCTGACTATGTAAACCGCTCCCTTCACAGCACCATCGGTACACTTATTGAGGGCCTTATTACTACCGGCCTTACCCTCTTTGTGTTCCTTCGGGGCTGGCAGTCCACGGCAGCGGTTATGATTGCTATACCGACTTCCCTCATATCCACATTCCTCATCATGTACATGGCCGGATTTACTTTCAACATGATGTCCCTGATGGGTATGACTCTCTGTATCGGTATTCTGGTAGATGACTCAATAGTTGTACTGGAAAACATCATCCGCCATCTGGAGATGGGGGAAAAGCCGGAGGAGGCAGCAGAGAACGGCCGAAACGAAATCGGCATGGCGGCTATCGCCATCACCCTCTGCGATGCGGCAGTATTCATGCCTATCGCCTTCATGAACTCCATGACCGGTCAGTTTTTCCGGCAGTTTGGTCTTACCATTGTTTTTGCCGGTATTTTCTCCCTGTTCATATCCTTCACCCTGACGCCGATGCTGGCCTCTCAGTTCTTCAAGAACGGCTATCATATCACCCGGCGAAAGCTGTGGGACAGAATGGATGCCATCGAAAACTGGGCGATAGAAACCTACGACGGCGTCGTCCGCTACAGCCTGGCCAATCCGGCGAAGATTCTTTGGCCGAGTCTTGTGCTGTTCGTCGTCTCCGTTGCCTTTATTCCTTTGAGACTTGTAGGTTCTGAGTATATGCCTCAGACCGATGAAGGCGGATTTCAGGTCATCGTCCAGCTGCCGGTATCTTCTACTGCCGATGAGACAAACAAGGTAATGAAGAAGCTTGAGGATTATGTAGGGGACATACCGGATGTCCAATACTATCTGTCCAACGCCGGCGGCCGCAACTCCTACGAAGGCCGTATGCGAGTCCAGCTATATAAGCGGGCCGACCGTGACCAGTCCATCTGGCAGGTGACAAACGGACTTCGTGCCTATGCGCAGGAGATACCCAATGCAGTAATCCGCGTCATGGAGGACCAGTCCTCTATATCCGGTGTCAGCAGCGGCGGCGGTGTCGGCTCTGTCGGCGGTATGATGCAGATGGAGATGCGAGGCAATGACTTTGACAAGCTGATTGCCGCCTCTGATTCCGTAATGAAAATTCTCAAGGAGGATGTTAAGGGCACAACCGATGTAAACTCCTCCTACCTTGAAGGTGTTTCAGAGCTTCAGATTACGGCTGACCGTGAACGGATGAAATTGTTCGGGGTCACGCTGCTTGATATTCAGAATGCTGTGAAGTCCTCAATCTCAGGCCGTGATGCCGGTAACCTGGCCAATGACCCGCTGAATGACGGACAGGATACCGCTATTGAGGTTCGCTTCCGGGATTCCGACGGCTACGGCATGACGGATATTGCCAATATACCAATCAACGCCGGAGGGAAAATCGTCTATCTGTCCGATGTGGCGCAGATTGCCAATGGTACCGGCCCGGTCATGATTCGACGCGTTGATAAGCAGCGCTCCATCATCATCGGCTGTAATCTGGTAGGTCGACCGCTGAACGATGTTGTTCAGGATACCAGGGCCGCCATTAGCAAAATAAAACTGGGAGAGGGTATAACCTACCGCTTCCGTGGTGCGGCAACTCAGATGAACGATACCTTCAAGGAACTGCTCATGGCATTGCTGCTGGCACTTGTGCTTATTTATATGCTGCTGGCAGTCCTCTACGAGTCGATGATTACACCTTTCATCCGTATGTTCTCGCTGCCCCTCGGTATCATCGGCTCTATCCTGCTGTTGTTCCTTACCCATAATACCGTCAACCTATACTCCCTTATCGGCATACTGGTTATGGACGGTATCGTAGCGAAGAACGGTACGCTCCTTCTCGACTATACGCTGACCTTGATGGAGGAGAAGGGCATGAGCGCCTACGATGCCATCATTGAGGCCGGCCGGGTCAGGCTGAAGCCAATATTCATGACTACCATAACAATGATGATAGGCATGATGCCTACAGCCTTCGCCATGACCGAAGGTGCGGAGACCCGCTCCTCAATGGCCTGGGTAATCATTGGCGGTTTGTTGACCTCTACGGTCTTTACACTGGTGGTAGTTCCCATTATCTTCCTGTTCTTTGAGAACAATCCTCCGAGGACATGGTGGTCGCTGCTGAAAAAGGGCATAGGCAGTCTGCGTGATAAGCTCCGCAGCAGACTTGCCCCGGCGTCACAGACTCAGAGTTAAAGCTGACAGTGTAAAGCGTTCTTAAAAATCCCGACTGTACTAAATACAGTCGGGATTTTTTCCTGTAGCCGGCATTTACCTGTCCTTTGCAGAGAGGGGTACAATTTGACCGTAAAATAAAAATCCCCCGGAAAATCGTCAAACATCTGTCTTACGAAAGCCTTTAGCTACGGTCAAATGTAATTGTTACCCGGATACAATTTTTAATTGTCGGTAGATTGTAAAATGAAGTTGATTGTTCTTCGTCTACCATTATGTATGAAATCAAGCGTGGCACAGGCGAAAGGAACGGCTCAAGAGGACGCTTTCCTGAATACAACGCAAGAGGCGGGCAGACAAACTACGAAACAAATCGTAGCCGCTGTCATCGTAAAGCTAAAGCCTTAAACGGCAATCCATTTATCGACTGGCTTGTTGGCGAAGTCAGCAATGGAAACGGTTCTATTGATTCTTGTGTTGGCAAAGCAAAGCTGCTCAACAAGTATCCTAGAGAATTTGATGTTCGATGGAGATGATTTTGGCTGACCGATGACTGCGCAGACGAAAAGGGACCTTGAAGAATGAGCTGTCATTCTTCAAGGTCCCTTTGTTACGGCATTGTGCCGGTGATATCATTGTGAAATTTTTACAGACGGCAAACCCGGTTCTTTCCGGCTTCCTTAGAAATATAAAGTGCCTTGTCAACTCGCTGGCAAACAGAAGTACCGGTGTCACCCTTCTTGTATTCGGTGATGCCGAGACTGACAGTGTGACGTCGGCCGTCAGCAAACACAGCCTGCGAAAATTCAGTTCGGAGCTTTTCGGCAATTTTCCAGCTGGTTTCAAAAGAAGCATCCGGCAGAAGCAGCATGAACTCTTCGCCGCCCCAGCGACCGGCTGAGGAGCCGTCGTATTCCTTGGCCGCCTCTCTGATGATTGAGCTCAGTTTGAGTATGACCTCATCACCGGCCTGATGACCATATACATCATTGATGCTCTTGAAATTGTCTATATCCATCATGATGAGGGAGAATGACTTGGCATGGCTTCCATTGGCACAGCTGTTCACAGCTTCCTCGATGCGGTGCTGGGTTTCCTTTCTGTTGCAGAGCTGGGTCATACCGTCAGTGATGGCCATGTGCCGAAGCTGCTTTACAGAATCCTCCAGCTCCTGAGAGGCGACGCTGATGAAGTGACTCAGCCGCAGATTGTAGTTGCGGCGGTCGATAAAATGCTGCAGCTTGTCGGGGTCGATCGGTTCGCCCGCAGGTCCCTCGCGGAATGCAGCAATGACCATCAGCTCGTTGTAGTTCAGCAGGGTGCGGCCGGTGCGAATGATTTCGCCGTGACCGAAAAATCCGGTAGTGGTAGCAATCGTGTTGAAATGGCGGGACTCCTTGCTGACCATATCATCTCCCCAGAAGGCCCGACGGGCACCGCAGGAAAAGAGGTCTATATACTGGGGGGTGAAGGGAGCAATGCTTCGAGCAGCATCATAGGCCTCGCTCAGGAGATGAACCGGGTCGCCGTAGGAAAGGCGGATTCCTGTACCCTCGGGAATATCGGCCTTGATGTTCAGTGAGGAGTCATCGTTCACGTCGAAAGAGCAGAGCATGATGGTCTGACCGCGGCGCTTCAGATAAAGCGGGAACTCAATTACATTGACGAAAAGATTTTCATCCGGCTCTATGTCCAGATACTTGCGGTAGATGTTGAAGGCAGGCTCATGGTCAAGCTCATAGAGAATACCATCATGGCACTTGGTGACGATAAATTCACGCCCCATGGGTGTCCAGCCGTAAACGCGGGCTGTGCTGACATGAAGATTCGGGCCGCCCTTGGCGATGGCCAGCAAAGTATGAGAGCAGGGCGCATAGCCTTTTGACAGGGAAAGGGATTCAATCTTGGCAATATCGTGACAGCAGGCAACACCGCCGAAGATTGGAAGACTTTCGTCAAGTACCTCCAGCGCCCGGCAGAACTCGCTCAGGTTTGTATGGAGCAGCGTGCTGGCAATAAGCTCCAGCGAGCCAATCCACGGATTGTCACGACAATAGGAGACAATTCGGGCAGCGACAGTAAGAGAGTCTGTCTCAAAGTTGTCGAACTGCATTATCTCTACCCGTGAGGTGGAATCTTCATAGAAGGTGAAGCGAAGCATCAGCTCCTGCTGGACATATTCACCGGCATCAATTATACCGTTGCAGGTGCATCCGTAGTAGAGCATATCCGGCAGCTGTTCATCCAGAATGCCGCTGACGTGCTGAAGCAGCGGGGCATCGGTATGGGTAGCGAAGATTTTGCAGACACCTACATTGTGCCCGCACTGCTCCCATAGCTGGCGTACCCGCTCAATATCCTGCATGAGGACGGCATCATCTTTATAGTATACGGAAATTTGCTTCATAGTTAGCACACTCTCTGTTTAATCTTCGTATTTCTTAATTATAAAATTGAGTATATAGTAACACTTTTTTTATGTTAGGGGAAACATTTTTAAGTAAATAGGACTAATTTTCCATAATCTACATTACTTTTACCAGCAGGTGATTATGAAGTTTACACTATGCTTTTATATTAGACTGCATTAACTCTGGTGAATGAGGAAGGATCAGCCGATTATTGCTCAGGTACAGCAGCGTGACAGACTGCTTTTTTATCCCTGCGACTCCGTGGATCCGTTCCTTCGACCTTCCTCATCAGCGTAATCAGATAGAACCTTTTCCTCAAGCGCCTGAAGCATATTTTAGCTGAACTCATTTCTGCTATTCCAAAATGAACGAAACCATCGGGAATAAAGAAAATCCCGCTGCCATGATAAAGGCAGCAGGATTTTGCTGTTTGCGGATGGGGAAATTATTTAGCCGGGGCAGGAATTATTTCCAACCAGTAGCCGTCCGGGTCTACGATGAAATAGATGCCCATTGCTTCGTTTTCATAGCAGATGCATCCCATTTCTTTATGCTTGGCGTGGAGTCCTTCGTAGTCATCGGTGTAGAAGGCGAGGTGGAATTCATTTTCGCCGAGATTGTACTTCTCGGTGCGGCCCTTAATCCAGGTGAGCTCCAGCTCGTGAGGGGTATTGCCGCCATCGCCTAAATAGACAAGGGTGAAATCGGGATTTTCAAGGCGATGAACTTCTTTGAGATTGAGCGCTTCCTCATAGAACTTCATGCTCTTTTCCAAATCTACGACATTGAAATTGTTGTGAGCAAATCGAATCATACATTTTCTCCTTATTTCTCAGCCGTGTTATTCTATGAGGAAGGTCAAGCGCAGACAGGCGAAAACTTCCTCTTGTTAAGGGCACAGTCCTTTAAGTAGAGATTTATTAACGCCTGATAGGGAATACCGTTCTTTTTCGCTTCACTCTTAAAATAATCGACAACACTTACATCAACATTCACAGCAACTTGCTTGCCTGGTTGCTGGGCATAGGGATTCTTCCTCGCTGAAGAAAAATCATATTCTTCTCTCATAATATCCCTCCTTATCAGGAAAATGAATTATACTGCTTAGTTTCCGTTGTGGTCGCTTTTCGCGCAGAAATAAGCCTGACAACACTGTCGTTTTCTCGGTAACAATGACACACAACCAAAAGTCTTGCTTTGTCACTAAAGCCAAGTATGATAAAACGATCCTCCTCCAGTGAATGGTCAGGGTCATCGATTATGAGGGCTTCTGCATCGTCAAAAACTGTTTGTGCTTCTTCAAAAGAAATATTGTGCTTCTTTTTGTTAATAGTGTTTTTGTTTTCATCCCAAACAAATTTTAACTCGTCCATATTCACATTATAATTGCATAATAACTATATTACAAGTTAATTTATATGGGGTCGTAATAAAAAGCCAGATAGAGATTGATATGCTACCCCCAAAGTAGACCATGGAAATATCCAAATCTACTTTGGGGGTAGCATATCATTTTCACTGCCCAGTATTTTACTTTTCTTACTCTTCTTTGCTGTATTTGTTATGTGGTGGAGATGAAGGGGTTTGAACCCTCGACCCCCAGATTGCGAACCTGGTGCTCTCCCAGCTGAGCTACATCCCCACGATTTATCGGCGGTTGCCGAACAACGGAATTATAACCCTTTTCGCCCTTATATGCAAGGCGAAAAAGCAACAAATCATCACTTCATGATATTTTTGTAGGCGGTCTCCAGCTCGGAGATAGGTCCCTTGTAGGTCCCAGTATACACGGAGATACCCAAATCGATAGCCTGCTTGCCCTGCTCGATAGTTTCAAAGCCCTGATCCATGAGACTCTTCCAGCCTCTGGCAAGGAAGGACTTCTGGTCGGCCACCGGCTTTTTCAGGAAAGCCTGGGTCATACGCATCTCGTAGTAATTCTTCAGCATGTCCAGCAGCTCAGGAGTCAGCTTCTCTCTGGGACGCATGGCCCTCGCCTCAGCGAGTATTGTAGAATAAACCCGTTCGGCTACCTTCAGAGCCGGCTTCAGCTTTGCTTCACGCAGCTCCTTTTCGTTGATATTGTTTTCCATATAGTGAAGGATTTCAAAGAGGTAGTCGTCATCCTCGTTGTTCTTCACGGCAATCTCAATATCCTCAGCCACTTTCCTGATGGCTTCGGCAATTTTGGGCGGCATATTTGGATATTTTTCCGGCAGCTTGCCCAGCTTGCGGCCGGCTCTGGTCAGATTGGCGGCGTCAAATGTCGGGCGGCTGTTGGCTTCCAGTTCGTTGGATTCTTCAGTTGTCAGCTTCTCGTTTTCGGACACAGATATTCCTCATTTCTTCATTTATTATTGTTATTATAATGCCGTCATTC
>JAFNYY010000027.1 GCA_017383125.1 Schwartzia sp. (in: firmicutes) | reverse complement strand
TTCTGATTACTGGACATTCATAGAGAGGTCAACAATCTTGTTGGCAAGCTTTGCCTTCTGAAGGATTTCCTCAGTAACAGTAGCACCCATCTCGGCGATGACAAAACCGCTGGCGGTGGTAACCGGACGAACTACCTTCTTGCCCAAAAGGAAACGGCGATGGCGCTCCTCGGTGGCACGATCGGCAGCCGACTCAGGGGATTCCGCCGGAGTCTCTTTGATTACCGGTATTTCCGGCTCCGTCTCCTCGACGACCTCTTCAACAACAACTTCCTCTGCGACCTCTTCAACAGCCGGCTCCTCTTCTGCAACAGGAGCTTCCTCTGCCGACTCTTCTGCTGCCGCGGGAATCTCCTCCACAGGAGCAGCCTCAACAATCGGTTCGTGAACAATCAATTCTTCAGTTTTTTTTTCCGCTTCTACATCGGCATCAATAACAGTAACCTGCTTGCCGAAAATGGAAATCTGGTCAGCGCTGATTTCAGCAGCGGCGCCACCTTCATCTATGAGAGCGCACTTCTCAATGCGGCCGCCCTCGCCGACGAAAATCTCGGAAACCTTACCCTGAATGGTACCGGTCTTGGTGATGGCCTTGGTGCCGATGATGCGGACATTGGCATCCAGCATGGTCTCGTAGTCACTGGCATCTTCAAGAGTAAGAATATTCTCGCTGTTGGTGATGGTAACAGCATCTGCACCGATGGCAATAACGGAAGAGTACGGCAGGAGCTTTACTCCGCGATACCAGTCCTCGTCCTCAATGGTGATAGCAGCAACAACGCCGTTCTTTGCATCGATAAGCAGGGACTTACTGGTACCCAGTTCACGTCCCTCAGTAATACTGATTATGGGCAGGTTGAGGATTTCTACGCTTTTCTTCAACATTTGGATATTCCTCCTGATAATACATTTCTAAAATTCAGCAGAACAAAACTCTTAATAATTGTATCACAAAAGCCTCTGCAATAATATACCCTATATTATCTTTTTCTTACCGGGTCAGAGAATTTCCCGGAAGTATTCTTCCGGAATCTCCGTAAAGGACAAACCAGGCGTTCCGTGTTTTTCCAGCACAGCCATGAGCTTAATCAGATAATCCTCTGAGCCCTTAAACTGCTGCGTCATCATCTCGTCGGATGCTACAGCCGGCAGACTGCAGGCATCACGATAAACCTTAATGGCCGCGTCATAGTCGCCCTGAGCCTTGCAGATGTTGGCCAGCTCAATGACCACAAAGGGAGCATAGCTGTTGTCACCGAAGCGCTCCACTGCCATTTCCAGTGCCGCAGCCGCCAGGGACAGATTCCCGGCGTCCTTCTCACTGTAGGCATAGTCAAGGAAATCGTCCAAGGTAGACAGTGCTTCCAGCTTTTCGGCCGGAATCCCGGGTCCCTGTTCGGCAACCGGCTCGGGAATTATTTCCGGTTCAGGTGTCTTCACCGGTTCCGGCTCCGGAACGGCCTTCGGTTCTTCTGCCGGTGCCGGCTCTGTCGAAGTACTCTGCGTATCCGGCATGACAAAGCTGAAACCGCCGGGGCCGATAATAAACGTCCCGGTTGCCGGTTTCGACTCAGGAACAGCTTCCGGTTCTGGCTCCGGAACGGCTTCCGGTTCCGGCTCCGGAATGACCTCCGGTTCCGGCTCCGGAATGACCTCCGGTTCGGGTTCCGGAATGACCTCCGGTTCTGGTTCCGGAATGACTTCCGGCTCCGGCTCCGAAATAATCTCCGGTTCGGGTTCCGGAATAAGCTCCGGTTCGGTCTCCGGAACAAACTCCGGTTCCGGCTCCGGAATGACTTCCGGTTCAGGGTTCGGAATGACCTCCGGCTCCGGCTCCGAAATAATCTCCGGTTCGGGTTCCGGAATAACCTCCGGTTCCGGCTCCGGAATGACCTCCGGTTCGGTCTCCGGAATGACCTCCGGCTCCGGCTCCAAAATAATCTCCGATTCGGGTTCCGGAATAAGCTCCGGTTCGGTCTCCGGAATGACCTCCGGTTCGGGTTCCGGAATAAGCTCCGGTTCGGGTTCCGGAATAATCTCCGGTTCCGGCTCCGGCTTCAATATCAATATCGGTTCAGGTACCGGCGGTACCTGAATAACCGGCTCCGGCAAAGGTGCTGCCACCGGAGTCAAATCCGGCAGTTCAATCTCCGTCGGCAAAGGTTCTGGAACAACAACCTCTGTCTCCGGCTCCTCAGAGATCTCCGACAACTCAGACTTATTCGCCGCTGACGCAGCAACCGGCTCACACCCCACCGCTGCCGATCGCAGCTTCGCCTCCACTGTTTCCAGCGGAGACTCCACCGGCTCCCACACAGAATCATGCTTCAGCAAATATTCATTATAGTAAGTCATCAGCGCAGCAGAGGCAATAATCAGGATAAAAATCAACGCTACATAATCAAAGGTGATATACGATGAGACCAGCAAGGCAATGAGGTTTGCAATCACGGCCATAACTGCACAAAGAGCAAGCGGCCGCCACTTCAACCCGAAGCCGAGATACTCAGTCACCCTGTAAACCACCAAAATGAATACTGCCATCACAACGCAGGTGATAAGGAAAAATTCCATTTACGCGTCACCTATACAAAATAATCATGTATTCATTCGCCGTTCAGCCTCATAACTCCTGCAATACAATTATTTTTATTTTCCGCCGCTCCATACTTTACTTTGTCTGCCGCAGGATTTTCGCAGCTTCGAGCATCATCTGCTGAGTAGAGGCGTCAGGTATCGTCCGTCCTGCAGTGACAGCAGCCTCAGTCTGACTTTCGGCGTCGACCCCAGCTTCATCCTTAGACTGTTTGCCGCCGGTCACTTCTCCCGGCACCGGTGCAGTCGGTCTGTCTTCGTCTGCATTCTGTTCGCTCTTATCTCCGGCAGGCTGACCTGCTGTATAGCCTGACCCGCTTCCCACCGCAGGTGACTCCTGTCTATCTGTCTTAGGCTTTGCCGCCTGCGGAACAGTCGGCCTTGCTACAGTGGGCGGAGTGGGAGGAGTAGGCTTTACCGGCACCGTTACGGCAGAAAATCTCATCCATACAGCCGCTACGACAAGCGCCGCCAAAAGAGGTGCATACCGCCGAACAAGTCGTATCATCCGCGACCTGCTGCCAAGGCTTCCATCACCATCGGGGCTGGCTTTCATTTCCCTTGCCTTGACAAGCTCCGCTTCTGCCAGCATAAGGTCCAGCTCACTCTTGATATCTTCACGGTTTTCCAGGGCCCCGGAAGCCGACCCCAGCCAGTCTCTCGCCGCGTCCAAATGATTTTTTACCTTGTCACGCTGTGTCTTGTCCGACATACTCTCCCTCCTTTTCCTCTTTTTTCCTGGATTATTTTGCTGCAAATCGGGACAGCATCCCCCGGATTCGCTGTATCCCCTTCTTTTGCAAACGATAAATGCTGCCTACCGACAAGGACATGGTTTCTGCCACAATGTCAGCGGTTTTTTCTTCCATATAAATAGAGTTGATTACATGACGTTCTCTGTCCGGCAACCGGCTCACGGCATTTCGCAGATAGCTGTGTAGCTCGGCCTTTTCCAGCTGAGCCGGTATATCCGTCTCCGTATCAGGAATTGCTTCCCAGCAGCGCAGCTCTCCATCCTCCGGCAGAAAATCTGCCATCAGCGTTCCCCTCTTCACCTCCGCCGAAAGCCAGTCCATCATCCGGCCGCGAATCCTATGGATTGCAAAGAGGCTGAAGGCAACTCCCCGCCGATAATCATAGCTCTCCGCAGCTTCAATAAGACCAACCGTCCCCTCCTGCACCACATCCATCACGCCCTCCATAGAGGCAAAGGGCCTGGCACAGCGAAATACCAGCGGTTGATAGGAGCGGATGAGGGTACTGCGGGCGGTCCTGTCTCCCTGATCCTTATACGCCGTCCACAGCTCCCGTTCTCTTTCCTGTGTCAGCGGCTTCACGCGTTTCAGTTCTGCCAGGTAGTCCTGCCATTCCATTCTCACCAGCTCCCTTCTTTATAAATTCCCAAGACTGTATCCCTTAGAATTTCAGTCTCAGCTCCATACCCACGCGGGTATCCCTTTTATGAATATCCTGTTCCAGTGCCATACTCAGCCGATCGTCAAAGTCATATCTGACACCCACACGGCTTATGTTATTTCCCATACCGGCGGTATATCTCAGCATCAGCTTTTTGCTTATATACTTGCCAAGCTGGATGTTGTACTCATTCTGACTTTCCTTCTCATTGCTGTTCTCCTTCTCCCGCTCCATGGAATAGTCACGGCTGGAAATCGTAAACTCATCAAGGAAAAACATATCACGCAAGCTGTCCTCCAGCTGACCGAGGAAACTCATGTGAAGTCCCATGTCAAGAATGGAATAAGCCAGCTCTTTATTGTCACCCTTTTCGCCCTTCTCTCGGCGGAAGGTCAGAAGCTGCATTATCTCCGTCTGACTCATCTCCGGACTGGAGCTGAGTCTGAAATCCACATTGCCCAGTGAGCCCTTTGCTGACAGGAACACCTTCGTCCTGCCAATGCGTGTAAAGGCAAACATGTCAATAAAGGGAGTATACATACCCTGCTGATTGCAGCGCACTTCACCCTCATAGATAGTGAAACTGTTTTGCAGGTAGTAGAATTTACCCTTCTTGATAGCAATTTTTCCGTTGTTTATAGGATACATGGTTGTTCCGCCCAGGTGAACCTTGCCTTCCAGATTCATATCGTAAAGCTGGGAGCTGTAGAGGCGGACCTTGGGGCCCACCTTCACATCTACATCCAGCATCATCTCCGGCAGCTCTGTTTCCTCGTCGGAAAGGGGAGGTACTCCCAAATGAACATCATGGAAGTCGAGCCAACCGCTGACCAGCGGCATCTCCCTGCCCATAAACATATCAGGGGCGATAGTTATTGAGGCATTGAAGGGACCCTGATAGAAAGGACACTCCACCTCAAGTCTGTCGGCATTAAAGGTCAGGTCGTAATCCACCGGTTTCCGGCCTTCTATCCTCACAGAACCTGCCAACGACATTTTCCCTTTGCCGAGGCTGGCACTCATTTCCTGCAGCTTTATGCTGTCACCGTTGAAGATTATCTCGCCATTGATATCGGTAAAGGGAGTGTACAGCAGCTTCGGCTTCAAGGCACCCTCCTGTACCGCTATCCGTCCGTAAAGCAGAGGTGCATCCACGGTACCGGTAAGATGAACTGCACCGTCGGTGGGGCCCATTGCCCAATCAATACCGCCTGACAAAATCGGCAGCAGAGACAAATCGGCCTCCTTGAGCGTCAGCCACAAATCCATCTGACGAGCCTCACCGGTTTCCTTGCTTCTCATTCCGAGAGCTTCCAGCGGGATATCGCCTCGAGCCAGGAGTCGGTAATCCTTACCCCGATTCGTCGTTTCGGCTACCGCCTGAACGACACGAATAACGCCGTCCTCATAGAGGGCCTCCGCCGACATTATGTCAAAGCTGGAAGCGCCAAAGCCGCCGCCGGAAATCAGGACGGTCATCCTTGCCTGCGGATCGGACAAGGTACCGCTGAAGGCAGCGTTAATATCTATCGTTCCTCGCAGGGTAACGGTGGAATCCGCCAGCTTCGGAATGACGCCGGCATCGATTCCCTTAGCCACCAGCTTCATGTCAATCTGACCGTCCAAATCGACAGTGCCGGCGCCGGTAAAGGTTCCCCCGCTCTGAACGCCGGAAAATCTCTTCAAGGTAATGACCCGGTTGAGCAGGCTTGCCTCAAGGTACATATCGCTGATAGGCTGTCCCTTAACATCGCCCTTCAGCAGAGTGCCGTTAATAGCCACCGCCGGATTATCCAGACTGCCCCCTACTGTAATCTGGGCGTCAAGCTGGCCGTTAACCCGCTCTGTCTTTGCATTAGCCATTGCCAGAAGTCCGGACAAATCCGCATTTTTCACATCGAAACGCCCGCCCATCATCTTCGTACGGGTATTCAAAGTGAAATCAGCCTCATAGACTCCCTGATTCTGGAAGAAACCGCAGGGACGGAGAGCAATGATGCCGTCCGCAAAATGAACATCACCCCGTAGCTTCTCAATAATTGCTCCATTCAAATCAAGCCTGTCTGCGGTAAGTTCTCCATCAAATACCGGCTTATCCAGAGTACCGGTAACCTTTCCGGCAAACTTGCCGTGTCCTCTTACCGGATACGGCAGCATCCGGTCAAAGCGTGCCATGTTTATATCATGTACCGCTGCAATTAGATTCAGTTCTTTCAGCAAATTAGCTGTACCGTTCAGGTCCATATCCACCAGCGGCGAGAAAATGTGAAAATCCTGCAAAGACAAAGTATCACCCTGGAATGTATAGTCACCATCCATTCCGTTTAGAAGATAACCGTCATAAGAACCACGGTACAAATGCAGGTATCCGGTAACAGACGGCTTATCCAATGTACCGGTAACAGTAATTATATTGTCAAATTCACCGGTGACCGGAATAGGTTCTTCCGGAGACAGCACCGGAATCAGATTTTCAATGCGCTCATTCAGCGTATCAACCTGAAGATTTATTCTCTTTTCGCCGGCAAGTCCAATGGTTCCCTTGGCTATCCAGCGTTCCCGGCCCTCACGCTGCAGGCTGAAACCCTCCAGCTGCAGACTGGACAGTCGGCCCGCCAACAGACCAGAGAAGCTGTCAAAGGGAATTCCCAACAGCTTACCCCGAACGCCTGATATATCGGCCTGTACCTCCGGATCGGTTTCGTCACCCCGAATAGAAGCCGTGATATCAGTATATCCCGACATAAAGAGATTTTCCCGGAAATTGTTGATAAGTCCAAGGTCAAAATGAGTTGCTCTCAGAGTCAGATCATAGCGTCGTCCTTCAGCAGCAGTAAAAATGCTGCCCTCAACACCAAGCTCGCCCCGACCGTAATCATTCCCCAGCAGCAGACTCAGATAATCAAGCTTCAACTCCGAAGGCTTGCGGAAGAAGGATACGGACAACCGCTCGCCGACTATATCGCCGTAGGCGGGAGACAGGAGCTCTGTATTGCCGTAAACAGTCAGCCGGTCAGCTGCACTGCTGTCAAAGCCCTGACCATCAAATCCGAGGTCACAGGTAAGCTTACCGCCCAGACCCAAATCTCCCGTCTGCTCTGCCAGTACAGGCACAGCAAACAGGCGGGACAAATCGATTTCTTCTGTCTTGATGCGTCCCATGTAGCTCTCGGTATTCAGACCAATCTCGCCGGCAAGCTTAAGCTTGCCGCCCAGCATCTCCGCATTCAGCTTTGGCAGTGTGATAATTCCGTCCTGCAGAAGCACCTCACCCGTCAGCTTCACCGGCTCACCGTCGAAGACACCCTCAATACCTGTCTGAAGCTTTTCGCTGCGGCCGTCATATTCCAGACTTCCGCCCACTCCGGCCGCTTCAACACCATAAGCAAGAAATGCCACATCCTTCAGCTGTGCCTTCACGCCAAACAGAATTTCGCCGTCTGTCAGCTCTGCCGTTACCGCTGCCTTTTCTATGCTGCCGTTACGGATAACCACCTCCGCCGGCAGCTTACCCGCCGGCAGCAGATCAAGAAATTCCCCGACAGCGGCATTCTCCACCTCTGCCTTCAGATTCCCCCTGCCGGTTCCGGTATCGATCTCACCCGTCAACGCTATAGCCGCGCCCCTCAGGGAGGCTGTAATATCAGGCTTCAGCTTCGGATTGCTACCGAAATCAAGCTTGCCGTTAATCTTCTCCAGGTCTGCCGCACGCCCGTCATTCAGCGACAGCTTCACCGCTCCGTCCTTCAGGAGAAGCTTTCCAGCAAATTTATTCTCGGACTTTTCCTCGCTGATTAAATCCTCATAATTCCAGCGGCCTTCCTCCCGTTGGCTGATATTGGCCCGGAGACTCCTGATTTCAACCTCATTTATGCCGGCAACCGGCTCTCTGAGTAAAGCAAAGAGGCTGAAGCGCACTTCTGCCGCCTCGGCCTCTGCCATTTTCTCATCTCTTTTATCAAAGATGACAATATCTCTGATGGTAACACTCCGAAGGGAGGACACCTCCACCCTTCCGATTGATACATTTGTCTTGAGGGCAGAGGCCGCTTCTCTGCCGATATAGTCAGCCATTCCCACTATAAAGGATTCACTGAGAATAATATACCAGATGACAGCACAGGAAAACAGAACCACTCCTATACCAAGAGCGGCAAGCTTCTTTGGCTTTCCAAGGATTTGCGCCATGTATTCCCTAAGTTTCGTCATCAACACCACTTCTTCAATTCAGTTTAGCCACGGGGATTCTCATTGGGAGCCGGCGCAGGCCACCCAATGGTACGGCCGGAAACCGGCACAGCAGTCTGCACCTCACCTGTCTCCTTTGCTCCATCGGGTACTTCACCTACAGCACTCTCGTAGCCCTCCTGCTCCTTTGCCTTGCGATACTTGGAATTCTTCAGAGGAACTGCGTGCTTATCCATAATGTAAGCATTAACATCAAGATCAACTGCAATGCCCATAGCCCGGTCAAGCTCAGCCTTGCCGATGTTGTAGCTGTAAAGTGCCACTGCGTAATTGGTGCGGGCCTTATTCAGGTTATCCTCCGCATCCATTACATCAATATGGGTTCCAATTCCGCTATCATAACGAAGGCTGGCAATCTTGAAGTCTTCCTTTGCCTGCTCAACAGCCTTGCCGGCAGTCACGATATTCTGCTCTGCCGCCAGCATATCGAGAAAAGCCTCGCGAACCTCCAGGCGGATACTCTCCTGCTGCTGCTCGGCGGCCTCTAATGCCTGCTGATACTGGGCCTTTGCCTGATGAACCTTGGCCCGGTTTATTCCGTTGTCGAAAACGTCCCAGCTGGCTGCCACACCGGCAAACCAGGAGTTGCCGTTATCGTGATTGGTGCTGTTAATGTGTTCGCCGGAAACAGACCGGGTAGCCACTACCGCTATCTCCGGCAGGGCTGCTCCCTTCGCAGCCGACAGAGCATGGCGGGCTGCTTTGGCCTTCCGCTGAGCTGCAATTCCATCCGGTCGGTGGCTCATCGCGTATTCCAGACACTTATCAAGCTGTAGATCATATCCCTTGTAGGTCATTTCATCGGTAGGACGGGTATCGTTTTCCGTAGGCAGACCGATGATGTTATTAAGCTGAGAAACCGCTACATAGTAATCGTTAAGCGCATTGGTAAATGCCTGCTCGGCACTGGCCAGCTGAACTTGGCTGCGCAGAACATCGTTCTTTGCCACGGTACCTACTGCATAAGCGGCATCTACATTCTTCTGATGCTCCCGAAGGGTCTCTACGGAGTCAGAATTCACCTTCACCAGATTGAAGCAATGGAGAACTCCGTAGTAGGCGGCGGTGGTCACCTGACGGATAGTCTGCTTCGTGGCCTCAAGGCTGAGATTTGCCGCATCGTAGCTGTAGTCAGCCGCCTTGATAGAGTTCTCCAGCTGACCGCCGGTAAAGATTGGGAAGGACGCCGATGCTGTTCCGGAATAATCGTGCTTATACTTGGTTGTACCAGTAGACCTGGAATACGTATATGCCCTTCCGTCAATGCGGCCACCCTTTCCCTCAACAGAAATGGTAATACCGTGGGTACGGCGCAGCTCTGCTCTCTGCCACTTGGCCAAGTCCTTGGCATACTCAGCCAGATGAATATTTCGATTGTTCTTTGCCGCCATGACCAGTGCTTCCTCAAGAGTGAGGTAGACCGTGCTGGCGGACTCAGCCTCAGCAGCCTTAATCTCATTGGCCGCCTTCGTCTCAGCATAGGCTGCCGGCGCAAAACCCATAACCCCTGCAGAAAAAGCCAACGCCAAAGCCAACTGCTTGCTGATAAAATTATACTTATTCACAATGAAGCCTCCTATAGATTACAGACGAATACGCTGCCGTTACACCTACAGACGATTGCGCTGTTAGAATAAACTGCTTAAAATTCCTGTCGGACACCGAAGTAAGTTGTCCTGTCATCATTACGATTTGTTACATCATCAACATTTGCAAAGATGTAGGTCTTCTTCGCCACCTTGAATCTGGCTCCCAACCGGAGTCGAAGATCATTAACATCGTAGGCATCCGCCGAAAATCTTAAGCTCTTATTGGTATCATAGTCAACACCGAGGCCAAAGTAGTCTCGGATAAGACCGCCTCTGGCGGTGATATTATTGATTTTTTTACCATACTGAACTGAGAGCTTATCTTCATTGCCAATTCCTTCATCCCGGAATTGAACAAAGCTGGACGTACCGCCGAAGGTAATATCAATATTTCCCTGCACACGCTTACGGTTTCGACGCGGAGAAGCAATCCCTGCCTCTGCACCAACAGTTCCAAAAGAGGAAAGGTCTCCGCTCATGAGATTATTCATCTTGCGGGATACCTCTTTAGCGTTGCGGACAGTCTCCTTCAGATTATTCTGAGTCTCCGGGTCGGTAATGGTCCCCTCCATGGCTGCCGCCATATTGTCTATACGCTGGGCTGCCATGGCAATGCTGGCC
>JAFNYY010000026.1 GCA_017383125.1 Schwartzia sp. (in: firmicutes) | reverse complement strand
GAGTGCCGCAGACCTCCATAAAGCGGAGAGGAGCATTCCTGTCCCGGCCGCAGGACGCAGCTGTCTCTGCGATCCTTTCCGCCAATTTCCCGGCGGTATCTGCCATATCTCTGCTCATCGCTTCTGCTCCGCTATAAACTCTGCAGTCGGACGAAGGCCGGCTATCTCCTCGGCGATTGTCTCCTGCAGATCTCCTTCTCTGCCTGCACCGCCCATCTCACGCCAGAGAGCCTGTGACTCCAGAGCCAGATGCTCGTCGACAATCTCCATGGCAAAACCGGCGTGGACAAGCACGAAATCACCGATTTTCGCTTCAGGCAGCAGCATCAGGCTGGCTGTGCGGGAGACTCCGTCCAATGTCACCGTCGCCAGACTGTCCTTTATTTCCGTTATTTTTGCCGGTACCGCCAAACACATAGTTTTTACCTCGGTTGTGTAGTTGATATGATGCCTATATTGTAGCAGACAAGTCAAATTAATTGAAAGGAATCCCATCTTATGATAGGATAAAGCTGACGCTTTAGCTATCGTAATTCAGGTAAACTGCCCGTTATAAAAAGGAGCTCACATGAAAATCTTACTTTCCAATGACGACGGTGTCAATGCCGAGGGCATAATGGCTCTAGTCCGTGCCCTCTCCCCGAATCATCAGGTAACAGTCTGCGCCCCTGCCCGGCAGCAAAGCGGCATGGGTCACGCCATCACCGTTTTCGACGACATGATCATAGAGAACTGCCCTCATCTGCTGGAGCTTGGTGCCGAGGAAGCCGTCAGCATCACCGGCACCCCTGCCGACTGCGTGAAACTCTATCTGGAGGCCATTGCTCCCGGCCGCGGCGAGGACTATCCCGACCTCATTATCTCAGGCATCAACCACGGAGGCAACCTCGGCACCGATGTGCTGTACTCCGGCACTGTCGGAGCGGCCTTAGAGGGGTATATGCACGGCATCAATACTCTGGCCGTTTCCGTCGTCGTAGACAGCTCCGTGTCCTACGATGAAGCCGCAATGCTCACCGCAGAAAAAATAGACAACTTTATCGCTCAGGAACCGTCACCCTTCCTGCTGAACATCAACTTCCCCAAGGAACTTGTCGGCGGTACTCCCGAATGGCGCTGGGCAGCACTCGGCCATCGTGACTATCTGAACGCCTACACTCTCCACAAGGACGGCAGCCGCACATACTATCGTCTAGCCGGAGAAATCTGCGACGGCGACAACGAGCCAACCACCGACATCTACGCCATCCATCACGGACTGATTTCCGTTACTCCCCTGTATGATGACCTTGCCAATGTGACCGCCCTCCGCCGCCACAATCTGGAGCCGATTCCCCGCCGTCCGCTGTTGAAGCAGAGCATCGTCAACGATGTCTATTAGGACTTCTAATTACTGAACAAGCAAAAGGAGCTGTGAAAAAGGTCTGACGAAAACACGCTCTCGCACCGCGACTCCCTAAGCTCTGCCATCGTTACACTCGGCAATCGCTAAGGTCGCATGCATGACACTCACTAAATTCGTCCTTCGCTACGCTCGGACTCATTAAGTGAGTTAGTCTTTGCGACTCCCTAAGCTCTGCCGTCGTTGCACTCGGCAGTCGCTAAGGTCGCATGCATGACACTCACTAAATTCGCCCTTCGCTTTGCTCGGACTTATTAAGTGAGTTAGTCTTACTTGCAGGTCGCCAAGTACCGACGCAGATAAACGGTTTTCTTACAGACATTTTTCTTCGCAGCTATATAGAGGAAGGGCCTGTGAAAAATGAATGCTCATTTTTCACAGGCCCTTTTCTTTAATGCAGGTACTTTAGAATAATATCTGTAAGAAAACTGGCATTATTCACAAGTCCATTTAATTCTCTTGCAGATTACGCCATCTGCATATCTCTTGCAGCTACGATGTCTACCCCGAAGCCCATGATGTTCTTCACGATGACATCACCGGCCTTCACCGGCGCAGTCACCTTCACCGACCGGAGAGCAGCGGCAGCAGCTATAATGCCGGTCTTCGGCAGCTTGGCAGCCGAGACTACCGGCAGCAGCGGCAGACGACCGCGCTTGCACTTTACGGTGCCGGTGAGCATCCGCATGGGGGTAGTCAGCTCCTCACGGGCGTACTGAGCGCCCCGGGGGCAGGTATTGCCGGTAACATCGGTTACCGTCCCGTCCTCAACAGTGGCAGTGAGCTGGCAGCCCATCGGGCAGGTTATGCAGGTAAGTTCTACTTTTTCTACAGCCATCTTTATCACTCCTCAATGCCCACGGTAATATCCCCGTTCAGGGTTTTCATCTTATCGGCGGGAATCTCTACAGCAATCATTTCGCTGGGCTTCGCAATCATCAGCGGCTTGCTCAGGACTACCTCATCGCCGCACTTCACCAGCAGCTTTACCTTCTTCATGGGCTTCGTTACACGCATGAAGAGGCGGGTACCAGCGGTGACAGAATCAGCAGACGGGAGATTGAGCTTCTGGGGTACGCAGGTGCGGACAGCGTTGCCGGTATTTACCGACAGGCGGCGCTCCACGGGGGCCAGCTTGCCCAGGGCAGTGAGAGCAGCATACTTGCCGGCAATCTCTGCCTCGTCACTTACGAAGTCAACCAGGTCATGAACATGGACAACATTGCCGGCGGCAAAGATGCCTTCCTTGTCCGTCTCACGATGCTGGTCAACAATGGGGCCGGAGGTCAGCGGATGGAGGCTGACACCCAGCTCACGGCTCAGCTCATTCTCCGGGATAAGACCGACGGAGAGGAGAACGGTATCGCAGGGAATGTCAAACTCAGTACCGGGTATCGGCTGCATCTTCTCGTCAACCTTGGCAACAGTTACGCCGGTGACACGGTCTGTACCCTTGATGTCCACTATGGTGTGGGCAAGGAACAGAGGAATATTGAAGTCATCAAGGCACTGTACCATGTTGCGGGTAAGTCCGTTGGAGAAGGGGCAGATTTCCAAAACTGCCTTTACGCGGCAGCCGCCGTTGCCCCAATCATTATCGATATCTGCCGGAGATGCATCGGCAGGAGTACGCTTAGTGGAGGAGGAAGGCTTTTTCTCGGACACATTGCAGCCCTCGAGGCTCATGCGGCGGGCCATGATAAGACCGATATCGCCGGAGCCGAGGATGACTACCTCACGGCCGGGGAGATAACCCTCGATATTTACCATGCGCTGAGCAGCACCGGCAGTGAAAATACCGGCCGGACGGCCGCCGGGAATCCGGATGGCGCCGCGGGTACGCTCACGGCAGCCCATGGTGAGGATTATTGTCTTTCCCTTGATTTCTACAGTACCGAGGTCAGGGCTGATAGCCAGTACAGACTTGTTCTCCCGCACCTCGAGAACCATCGTGTTGGTAAGAATCTGAACCTGCGGAAGATCCTTTACCATCTCATAGCAGCGCTGTGCATAGCCGGGACCGGTAAGCTCTTCCTTGAAGTGGTGGAGACCAAAGCCGTTGTGAATACACTGCTGAAGAATGCCGCCTACTTCACGGTCACGCTCAAGAACGAGTACGGACTCCGCACCGTTCTCAACTGCGCTGTGAGCAGCAGAGAGTCCGGCAGGGCCGCCGCCGACGATGATTATATCGTAGAGGTCTTTAATCTCAATCATCTCAATAGGCCTCCTGTTCTTTGTCATAATAAAGGAAGGAGCCTTCCCCGTCTTTTCTGATTTCCGTTACCGGCAGATGCAGCTCACGAGCCAGAATAAGAGCTACGCGGGGACCGCAGAAGCCGCCCTGGCAGCGTCCCATACCGGCACGGGTGCGGCGCTTTACACCATCAACTGTGCGGGCACCGCAGGGACGATGGATAGCATCGCAAATTTCACCCTCGGTGATGGTCTCGCAGCGGCAGACGATGAGGCCGTAGCGCTTGTCGTCCTGAATGAGCTTCTTCTGCTCTTCCCTAGTCATCTCACGGATGACCGGCTGGGGTGGACGACCCTTTTTATATTCGGCCTTCTCCTTTGCTCCCAAATCCTCTGCTACCATAGCGGCAATTTCCTTCCCGATGGCCGGAGCGGAGGTGAGACCGGGAGACTGGATACCGGCTGCCTGATACAGGCCCTTTACCTTCTCGGAGCGGCCGATGATGAAATCACCGGTGCTGGAAACAGCACGAAGTCCGGCAAACTGAGTGATAGCTGCACCCATGGGAAGGTTGGCAATCATCTTCTTTGCGCCGGCAATAATTTCGTTCATGCCGGGAGTGCTTACGGACAAATCCTCCTTATTGTCTGTATCATTGGCGTTGGGGCCGATGAATACATTGCCGTGGGTAGTGGCACAGACGAGGATACCCTTACTGGTCTTGGAGGGTACCGGGAAGATAATACCCTTAACAAGGCTCTGCTGAGAGGTCTTGTCAAAGAGGATATATTCACCCTTGCGGGGCGTGATGGTGAAGGAGTCATCTCCGGCCAAAGCAGAGACCTTGTCGGCATATACGCCGGCAGCATTGACTACAGTCTTTGCCTTCAGCTCGCCCTGCATGGTGCGGACGATGAAGCCGCTGCCATCAGCCTCGGGAGTAATGCGGATAACTTCGCAGTCCCGGACGATTTCGGCGCCGTTCTCAGCAGCATTCTCAGCGAAGGCTGCGGCTACGCCAAAGGGCCAGCACAGACCAGCAGTAGGAGCAAAGAGAGCTGCCTTTATTTCTTCGGTAAGATTCGGCTCGGATTCACGGAGCTTCTCGCCGCTGACGATTTCCAGTCCGGGAACGCCGTTTGCCTCTCCGCGAGCCTTCAGCTCCTCGAGAGCTGCTATTTCCTCATCGGTCTTGGCTACGACATAGGAGCCGGTCCACTTGATATCCAGGTCAAGCTCATCCTTCAGCTCATGGTAAAGCGCATTGCCCTCCACATTCAGACGAGCCTTGTTGCTGCCGGTAGGCGCATCAAAGCCGGCGTGAAGAATAGCACTGTTTGCCTTGGTAGTTCCCATCGCGATGTCGGGAGCTTTCTCCACCAGCATGCAGCGCAGATCGTATCGGCTGAGATACGACAGGATGGCTGTACCGGTGACACCGCCGCCAATGACGACAACATCTACTTCTTTCATCGTTTCTCCTCTCTCCTTATCGGCACTCTGTGTACCGTTTTTGAAAAACCGAAAAGCACAATGTATACAATAACAAGGTAATTATAATGCAGTTATTCAGGAAATTGCAAGGCAATTTCTACTAATTAGCATTCAACAGCGAAGCTGTTATAACGCAGTCTTTCAAAAAAATGCAACGCATTTTTATCCTCACAGCGTTCAACAGCGAAGCTGTTATAATGCAGTTATTCAAGAAATTGCAAGGCAATTTATTCCCTGCCGTCAATCATGTTCGGGTGGCGAAGCTGCTGCCGGTTTTGGAGGCACAGCCTGCTCCGGCTCAAAGATTACTTCTACGGTACTGCCTTTTATCGTCACCGTACCTGCCGCCGGCTTTTGGCCCACCGCCGTTCCCCTTCCTCTGGGTGCCAGGGAAAATCCGGCTGCCTCTATAGTGAGCTGGGCTTCTGCTGCATCCATACCGGTCACATCCGGCACGCGGCCCTCCGGTCTGACCTTCGGGGCCGTACTGGCTCCGCCGGCCACGCCGGTCACCATCTCCAGCGGGTCTCCGGACGGCTCGATATGCAGGTAGCGGAACAACTGAGTGAATATCCTGCCGGCAACCGGTGCGGCAATCTGACCGCCGTAGTAGATACCGGAAGGATCATCAATCATTACATAGACTACCAGCTCAGGGTCCTCTACAGGAGCAAAGCCGCAGAAGGAGGCAATATAGTGCCCCTCCATGTAGCCCTTTCCCATTTCCTGAACCTTCTGAGCCGTACCGGTCTTGCCCGCAATTCGATAGCCCTCTACATACGCCTTGTGACCGCCGCCGGTAGATACTACCTGCTCCAGCATATCCACAAGAGCCTTATCCGTCACTGAGGTAATGGCCCTCCGCCGTTCCTTCGGCTCGGTTTCCATTACTATTGTTCCATCATTTTTCTCTATCCGTTTTACGATATACGGGCGCATCAGCTTGCCGTCATTTGCAATGGCGCTGACTGCCGTCACCAGCTGCAGCGGTGTGACTGTAACACTGTGGCCGATAGCCATTGTAGCTATTTCCGGGTCATGCATATCCTTTTTGTCGTAAAGCAGACCTTCCTCATCACCGGCCAGCTCAATGCCGGTGGACTCACCGAAGCCGAAGCGGGAAGCATACTTCAGAAGATTATCCGCTCCCATCTCCAGACCGACCTGGGCAAAGCAGGTATTGATGGAGTTTTTGACGACATCGGTAAAGGTGACTATTCCGAAGCTCTCTCCGTTCCAGTTCATTATTTTCCTGTCGGAAACCTCTACAATACCGGGATCATGAAAGACCCGATTGGGGGTGACGATTCTTTCCTCCAGCGCGGCAGCGGAGACAACAGTCTTGAAGGTAGAACCGGGCTCATATAGGTAAGACACTGCACGGTTTGCCCAGCGGTCCTGCGTGCTTTCTTCAAACCTGTTGGGATTGAAGGTAGGACGGTTGGCCATTGCCAAAATTTCGCCGGTCTTGGGGTTCATAACGATAGCCGTTGTAGCTACCGGCTGGTTCTCCACCATGATTTCGTCCAAGGCCTGCTCCACGATGAACTGTACTGTGGAATCAATGGTCAGGACTACCTTCTTGCCCTGACTCCCGTCATAGTGCGGAGTATCGTGGATAGAATCAAGGATGGGGTTGCCCTCGCTCTTGTCCGTCTTGATGAAAATCTCCCGCTTATCACCCTTCAGTTCCTTGTCGAAGGCCTGCTCTATACCGTAAAGGCCGACATCATCGGTTCCGACAAAGCCCAGAACATGGGATGCCAGCAAATCATTTGGGTAAAAACGCTTCGGCTCATCATTGAAACCAAGGCAGTTATAATTTTCCTCGTTTATGAGCTTCTGTACTGCCCGATACTCCGCCTCCGGCAGGAAGTGCTTCACCCACACGAATCCGCCCCCCTCATCAATATCCCTGAGGATTTCCTCCTCCTTCATACCGATGAGCGGAGCCAGCTTTTTGGCCACATCGTGAGCGTCTTTTACATTATTCGGGTCGATGAACAGCGACTTCATTATGAGCGTAACTGCCAGCTCCCGCCCATTGCGGTCAACTATCGCCGCGCGGGGCGTCTGCCTCATCCACTCGCTGCCGGTGGTCTGCTTCACCATATTGGCAAACTCGGCACCCTTTATAACCTGAATATAAAAATACCGGCCCATCAGTACAAACAGCGCAAGCCACATCAGTCCTATGATAAGGGCTATGTTTTGGGCCGCCGCTCTCTGACCGGCATGACGTTTCTCTCTTGCCATCGTCCTCTCCGACACGCAAATATTTCTTATCGGCTCTCAGGGAGCCTCTTTCATCTTAACTTGATAATTATATCATGCTGCAGAAAAACTTTCCATCATTACTGCGTCATTTACAATGCTTTTCTTTTCCTTAATTGCCCGCCGCTCCCCGAAAAATTCCTTGTCATAAGAGTTTTTATATGCTATTATATTCTAGTACATTTTGCGGGCGTAGTTCATCGGTAGAATGAAAGCTTCCCAAGCTTTAGAGGGGGGTTCGACACCCCTCGCCCGCTCCATATTGAAATCCGGGACTGTGAGAATGAGCATTCGTTTTCACAGCCTTTTTTATTTTGGCAGATGCCCTTCATTTTATGTTGACTTTCCGAAAGTATTTACTATAATTTATAGACAGGATTACTCTATCGCAGGAGGTGAAAGACAGCCGTGCTGGTAAACAATTTCAAACAAACATCCTCAGCTCAGGGAGAGGGCAGCGGCGAGCGGGTATATGCGGCCATCGACATGAAATCCTTCTTCGCCTCTGTTGAATGTGTCGCCCGCAAGCTGAACCCTCTGACCACCAATCTTGTAGTGGCCGACCCCACCCGCACCGACAAAACCATCTGTCTGGCTGTGTCACCCTCTCTGAAAGCCCACGGCATTTCCGGCCGGGCCCGCCTCTTTGAGGTCATCCAGCGGGTAAAGGAAGTCAACGCCCGGCGAAAATTCTACGCACCCGGCAAAAAGCTCACCGGCGAATCCACCGATGGCGACGAGCTGAAAAAAAATCCGTCTCTCGCCGTGAGCTACATCGTCGCTCCGCCCCGCATGGCTGAATATGTGAAATGCAGCAAGCTGATTTACGATACATATACCGATTTCATTTCTCCGGAGGATATTCACGCCTACTCCATAGATGAAGTATTCATCGACCTTACTCCTTATCTGAAGGTCTCCCGCCAAACGCCTCACCAGCTCACAATCAAGCTTGTCCGGGCAGTCCTTGCCAAGACCGGCATCACCGCCACCGCCGGCATCGGCACCAATATGTATCTGGCCAAAATTGCCATGGACATAGTAGCGAAAAAAATGCCGCCGGATAAGGACGGTGTACGAATCGCCGAGCTTACCGAGGAATCGTATCGTGAGAAGCTCTGGTTCCACCAGCCCCTCACGGACTTCTGGCAGATTGGCAAGGGCTATCAAAAGAGGCTGGCCGCTCATCACCTCTACACTATGGGGGACATTGCCCGCTGCTCTCAGGGCGGCGCCCGGGACTATCACAATGAGGCATTACTTTACAGACTATTTGGCGTAAATGCCGGCCTTCTCATCTGCCACGCCTGGGGAGAGGACCCCACTACCATAGCTGACATAAGGGCCTATGTGCCAAAGAGCACCAGTCTCTCCAGCGGACAGGTACTGCAGCTCCCCTACCCGGCAGACAAAGCCGCTATCATTGTCCGGGAGATGGCCGACAATCTCAGCTGTGAGCTGGTACGGAAAAATCTTTTCACCGACAGGATAGTTCTCACCATCGGCTACGACATAGAGAACCTTACCCGTCCCGATATAGCTGCTCAGTATCACGGCCCCATCCATATCGACCACTACGGCCGGGCGGTCCCCGGCCACGCCCACGGTACCGCCAGACTGGAGCGGCCGACCTACTCCGCCCGGCTTATCACAGAGGCTGCTATGGAACTGTTCAGCAATATCACCGATATGAGTCTCCTCGTCCGTCGGGTCACTATCGTGGCCGACAATACAGTGGACGCTGATATCGCCTCCGAGGAAATGTACCGGGAAGCAGACCTCTTCGCCGACCTGCCAGAGGAACAGGAGAAGGCTCAGCAGCTTGAAAAGGAAAAGAATATCCAGCAGGCAATCATGGCAATCAAGGGAAAATTCGGCAAAAATTCCATTCTCAAAGCTATGAATATGCAGGAGTTCGCCACCATGCGGGAACGAAACGGACAAATCGGCGGACATAAAGCATAAAAAACAGGCTGTGAAAAATGAGCAATCATTTTTCACAGCCTGTTTCATTTCTATGAGATTACTTGCCGGCCTTCATGCGGTTTACAGCGGAAACGAGAGCCATGACAGAGGCGGTGATGATATCGGTATCCATACCGGCACCCCAGTGCATCTTGCCCTCGGTATCCTTGATGCCGATGTATGCCATAGCACGGGAGGTGGAGCCAATCTCCAGTGCATGCTCACTGTAGACCAGGTCGCTGTAGGTGACACCGAGGTTCTCCTTGATGGCGTTGCTGATTGCATCGAGGCGGCCGTTACCCACAGCCTTGTAGGAAACCTCTCTGCCGTCGATTACGAAGTTTACTTCGCCGGCCCGGACGCCGTTGGGGTCCTTCTTCAGGAGGAAGTCTACCAGCTTGATGGGCTCCTCCACATTTACATACTCTGCCTGGAAAATCTGATAGATTTCATCCGGCTGCAGCTCCTGATGACGATGGTCGGAAACAGATTTGACGCAGTAACCGAAGTCCTCGCGCATATTCTTCGGCATATCAATGCCGTACTTGTTCTCCATAATGAAGCCGACACCGCCCTTGCCGGACTGACTGTTGATACGGATGACATCTCCGTCGTAGCGGCGGCCTACATCCTGCGGATCAACCGGCAGATAAGGAACGGTCCAGCGATCCTGTTCCTTCTCCTCATGCCACTTCATACCCTTGGCAATGGCATCCTGATGAGAGCCGGAGAATGCTGCGAATACGAGAGCACCGGCATAAGGCTGACGGGCATGGACAGTCATGCGGGTAACCCGCTCGTACATATCCACCAGCTCAGGCATATTAGTGAAGTCAAGCTGCGGGTCAATGCCCAGCGCAAACATATTCATAGCGATAGTGACGATATCGGCATTACCGGTACGCTCACCGTTGCCGAAGAGAGTACCCTCGATGCGGTCAGCGCCGGCCAGAAGACCCAGCTCGGAATCGGCTACGCCGCAGCCCCGGTCATTGTGGGGATGAAGAGAGAGAACGACATTGTCACGGTATTTCAGATTCTGGGAGATGTATGCTACCTGCATAGCGTAAATATGAGGCATGGACATCTCAACGGTGACCGGAATGTTGATGATTGCCTTACGGTCAGCGGTAGGCTGCCATACATCAAGGACAGCGTTGCAGACCTCAAGAGCGTACTCCGGTTCAGTACCGGTGAAGCTCTCCGGAGAATACTCAAAGCGGTAATCGGCACCGGCCTCCTCGGTGAGTTGCTTCAGAAGCTTTGCACCGTCAATGGCAATCTGCTTGATTTCCTCCTTGCTCATTTTGAATACCTGCTGGCGCTGAGCAAAGGAAGTGGAGTTGTAGACATGGACGATGGCGTTCTTTACGCCCTTCAAAGCCTCAAAGGTTTTCTTGATGATATGCTCACGAGCCTGAGTCAGTACCTGGATGGTAACATCGTCGGGAATGAGGTCTTCCTCAACAAGGCGGCGCAGGAAAGCATACTCGGTCTCACTTGCTGCCGGGAAGCCGACCTCTATCTCCTTGAAGCCGATTTTCACGAGAGTCTTGTAGAACTCAATCTTCTCATCAAGGGACATCGGAATGATGAGAGCCTGATTGCCGTCACGAAGGTCTACGCTGCACCAGGTGGGAGCCTGCTCGGGATACTGCTTCTGTGCCCAGCTCATATCACAGACCGGCGGCATAAAGTAGCCGGGGCGGTACTTGGCACAGCTCGGCATCATGTTCTTCTGTACGGTGTTAATCTGCATTGTAGTGTCCTCCTTGGGTTTCTCATTGAATACGAAATAATAAAGCGGCTCGTCAGAGACCGCGCTGTTGGCAGTAAACAAAAAAGCCTTTCGTCATAGAGACGAAAGGCTTTGCCTGCGTGGTACCACTCTGCTTCACGGAAACAGCATTGCGCTGTCTGTACTCCGTGCACTCTCTCTTTAACGGTGAGTTCCGTCGTCACCTACTGCCATTATGCCTTCGGGGACGCAGCTCCACGGCGAGTTCATCGCTTCATTTAGACGCTGCCTTCACACCAGCCGGCAGCTCTCTGAGAATAATCGGCGACTACTTTTCCGTTTCTCGGCCTTTTCCTAATTCGTTATGAAAGAAAGATTAACACATGATAAAGCTTTTTGCAAGGGATATTTACAGCATTACAAAAAAAATCGCCGTCAAAAATAGGTCATCGAAGCCTTTTTCCATTCCTTCAGCGAGTAGAGCATGACCCGCTCTCCCAGTCCCGGATATCGCTCAGCCATAGAATCGGCTATTTGCTCCACTTCCTCACGGCTGTGACCGTGAATCATAGTATAGAGGATGTAGGGCCAGCCGTTGGCCTCGTCAGCCCGACGGCGATAGCAGTGGGAGACCCTCGGTTCTGCTGCCGCGACAGCCGCTCCGATTTCATCAGCCTGGTCAGGTGCAGTCTGCCAGGCGCAGAGTCCGTTGGCTGTATAGCCGGCCTGCTGATGAGCCAGCACGATGCCGATACGGCGCATTACGCCGGAGGCGAGATATTTATTTATCCGCTCCAGCACCCGGCTCACCGGTGTTCCCAGCTTTTTCGCCAGCACATCGTAGGGACTATCCACCACCGGCAGTTCATCAGAAAGCAGATGTATCAGCTTTCTGTCCGTATAATCCAGCTCCTGCAGGGCGTCGCTGTCGTTGACCGCCACAGTACCTTCCCCTTGCATTCCCGGCACTCCGGTCAGATGACTGTACGGCTTCTCCTCCATCGGCAGGGTCACTCTTATCTTGTAGGTCTTCTCACTGGGCAGCTCTATCAGAGACTTCACACCTTCGGTTCGTTCCAGTGCGTTCAGCACCGTCTGCTTTTCCATCTCGTCAAGGGTCAGCAGGGTAAACCAAAGCTGGTACTTGCCCTCACGCTGATAGTTGTGAGTCACCCCAGAAAAACGATTGATGAAGCGGGCAATCCCCGCCAGCTTTTCCTCATCTACTGACAGGGCCACCAGCGTCCCCCGATAGCCAAGACGCCGGGAGGAAAAGAAGGCCCCCAGCCGCCGTATATATCCTGACCGCTTCAGCACTGCTGTCTTTGTGACAACTACCCGCTCATAGACCCCCAGCTCCTGAGCAATCAGGGCAAAGGGCCGCTCCGCCACAGGCAGGCCGCGCTGCAGTGCGTCGAGAATGGCCCGGTCGATATTGGCCAGCTCAAACCCGACATTAGAAACATCATTCATAAAAATCTCCGCTGCAATAAATATAATCTATTGTAGCCTGTGAATCTGAAAAATCAATCAATATAATTCCGTAATCGCTTCGGCGATAGCGCTGAGCAGCTCTGCCCTGCCCATTCCCTTAACAGAGGAATAGGGCAGTACATCAAGGTCGGGAACACCCAGTACCCGCTTAATGCGGCTTACGCTTTCCAGCTGTGCCTGCTTGCCAAGCTTGTCCATCTTGGTAGCGATTACCAGCACCGGGATATTGTGGCTCACCAGCCAGTTAAACATATAGATGTCCGACGCCATCGGCTCGTGACGGCTGTCAATAAGCTGGCAGACGAACTTCAGCTGCGGACTGGTCTGAAGGTATTCCTCGATGAAGCTTGCCCAGTTGAGGCGTTCGCTCTTGGCAGCCTTGGCATAGCCGTAGCCCGGCAAATCCACCAGATAGAAGTCATGACGGCGTCCCTGTGAGGCGATATTGGCTCCTACAAGGAAGAAGTTTATCATCTGTGTCTTACCGGGAGTCTTGGAGGTGTGTGCAAGATTCCGGCGGTTCATCAGCGAGTTCGTCAGCGTGGACTTGCCAACATTGGAACGACCGACGAATGCAATCTCCGGCCGTTTTTCAACCGGATACTGACTCTTGGAAATAGCCGAGGTCAGAAAACTGGCACCGGTAATATTTACGATTTCAGCCATTGTCATACCTCCCATACATGACGGAGTACTTCGTCCATGGATTCCACCGGGACAAATTCCAAATCTTTTCTTACAGCCTCGGAAATATCCACGATATCCTTCTCGTTTTCCTTCGGCAGTATTATCGTCTTCATGCCTTCACGATGAGCAGCCAGCACCTTCTCCTTCAGTCCGCCGATGGCCAGCACTCTGCCCCGGAGGGTGATTTCTCCGGTCATGGCGACATCTCCGCGAACCTTTTTGCCGGTGAGGGCCGATATCATCGCCGTCGCCATCGTGATGCCGGCAGAGGGGCCATCCTTGGGGATTGCTCCCTCCGGCAGATGAATGTGGATGTCATTCTTCTCGTAAAATTCATCAGCCAGCTTCAGGGACTTGCTGCGGCTTCTGATGTAGGAAAGACCGGCTCTGGCGGATTCCTTCATCACATCTCCCAGCTGTCCCGTGAGAATAAGCTGTCCCTTGCCCGGCAGCACAGCCACTTCAGTAGGAAGGATATCGCCGCCTACAGAGGTCCACGCCATGCCGGTGACGACGCCAACCTTTGCCTTATGATCTGCCCGGGAGCGTCCGTAGCGGGGGCGTTCCAGATATTTCTCCAGTTCGCTTGCCTTCAGCCTTATCGTCTTGCCCCGGCCATCCTCATTCTCTACTATTTCCCGTGCCACCTTGCGGCAAAGACGAGTGAGAGTGCGTTCCAGCTCACGGACACCCGCTTCCCGGGTGTACTCGTTGATGAGCCTACGGATGACCGGCGTACCGATTGCCACATCCTTCGCCTTCAGTCCGGTAGCCTTTCTAGCCCGGCTCACCAGAAAGCTTCTGGCGATTTCTTCCTTCTCAGTGGCGGTGTAGCTGGACAGCTCTACTATTTCGAGGCGGTCTCTCAAAGCTCTGGGGATTTCCGCGCCGTTATTGGCGGTTACTATCCACAGCACCTCCGACAGGTCAAAGGGCAGTCCGATGTAGTGATCCGTGAAAAATTCACTCTGTACCGGGTCAAGTATTTCCAGCAGAGCGGCTGCCGGATTGCCCCGAAAATCAGCATTCAGCTTATCTACTTCATCCAGCAGGAACACGGGATTCTTCGTTCCTGCCTTTTTTATCCCCTCGATGATTCGTCCCGGCAGCGCGCCAACATAGGTGCGGCGATGGCCTCTCAGTTCAGCCTCATCATGGACGCCGCCTAGAGCCGCTCGCACGAAGTTTCTCCCTGTTGCCCGGGCAATGGAGGATGCCAGTGAGGTCTTGCCTACGCCCGGCGGACCGACCAGACAGAGTATCGGCGCACGGCGGGCCTCGGAATCCCCGGAATCCTTTGTCAGCTTCCGAACGGCCAGATAGTCAAGGATTCTCTCCTTCACCTTCTCCAATCCGTAGTGATCCTTATTGAGGATATCCGCTGCCTGCTTCAGGCTGTCATTGTCCTCAGTCGATACATTCCACGGCAAATCAAGCAGCCACTCTACATAGCTGCGGGCTACCGCTGCTTCCTGTGCATATACGGACATACCGGCCAGATGCTGGATTTCCTTCTCGATGACTTCCCGCACAGCCTCCGGGTAGTCCCCTGCTGCCAGTCTGTCCTTCAGCCTCTGATTTTCGCTGTCCCGGCTGATATCGTCGCCCAGCTCTTCATGGATAGCCTTTATCTTCTCGCGGAGGTAGAAGTCCTTCTGCACCTTCTCTACCCTCGCCCGGAATTTGGTCTCTATATCCTGCTCGATTGACTGTATCTCGATTTCCCGCTGCAGGTGGTCGAACATCTTTTCCAGCCGCTTCGGCAGATTCAGCTCTGCCAGTAGCTCCTGCTTCTGGTCAAGCTTCAGATTCAGGTGACCGCTGATGACATCCGCCATCCGGGGCAAATCATCGGTGATAGCTACAGAGATAAGAGCCTCCGCTGGCAGCTGCTTCGACAGCTTCACCCATTCCTCGAACTTGTGGACAACAGCCCTCACCAGTGCGGTAAGCTCCTGAGAGTCATTCACTCCCGTATCCTTCTCCGGCTGTACTGCCACCAGGTCGAAATCAGCCTCGTGATTCAGCTGCAGAAGACGGGCCTTGCCAACGCCCTCAACGACAACTCTTGCCCCGCCGTTAGGGAGCCGCATTACCTGCTTTATCTCCGCCACAGTTCCCATTTCATACAGGTCACTCATCTCAGGACTCTGGGTATTCTCATCCCGCTGGGCGAGCAGAAATATTTTCTTATCCTTCCGGTTGGCAAGCTCCACTGCCGCCAGAGAACGCGCTCTCCCCACATCAAAGTTTATTATCATGTAGGGGAAAATCATCATGCCCCTAAGAGGAAGCAATGGGTAAATCTGTGGTTCGTTCATTTATATACATCCTTAAAATCGGGAAAAACAATTACACCTATTTCAAAAACAAGGGGCTATTGCATCAGCAATGCCCCCTTGCAGTTTAAGGTACCCTCCACCCAAAGAAGTGGGAGACATCTTTTCGTTGTTATATTATGCCGTGACCGCCCGGCTGCCGCGCCTGTCATTCTTCACGGACTGCAGAGTGATAATCGGCTTCTGCTCCCCGTTGATAACCTCGGCAGTAATCCGGCAGGCACTCGCCCCCTCCACGGAAGGCAGCTCATACATGACATCCCGCATTACATCCTCCACGATGGAGCGGAGTCCACGGGCGCCAATTTTGCGCTTCAACGCTTTCTTGGCAATGGCCCGTACAGCCCCCTCGTCAAAGGTAAGCTTGACGCCGTCCATGTCAAGCAGCTTCTGGTACTGCTTGGCCAGGGCATTCTTTGGCTCGGTTATTATCCGGCAAAGTGCCTCTTCCTCCAGAGCTTTCAGCGTTACCGTCACCGGCACACGGCCGATAAATTCCGGAATGAGGCCCGCCTTCAGCAAATCCTCCGGCTCCAGCTTAGACAGTGCATCATCCTCGCTGAGGCTGGTCTTACTCTCTATTTTTGCTCCGAAGCCGATTGAGTTCTGCCCCAGTCGATTGCTGATTATCTTTTCCAGACCGGCAAAGGCACCGCCGCAGATAAACAGGATATTGGTGGTATCTATCTGAACCATTTCCTGATGGGGATGCTTTCTTCCACCCTGAGGAGGGACGGATGCTATTGTACCCTCCATTATCTTCAGGAGTGCCTGCTGGACACCCTCACCGGAGACATCTCTGGTGATTGAGGTATTCTCCGACTTGCGGGCTATCTTGTCTATCTCATCAATGTAGACGATACCCTTCTCCGCCTTCTCGATGTCACCGTCGGCTGCCTGAATCAGCTTCAGCAGGATGTTCTCAACATCCTCACCCACATAGCCGGCCTCTGTGAGGCTGGTCGCATCAGCGATGACAAAGGGCACCCTCAGAATCCGTGCCAGAGTCTGCGCAAGCAATGTCTTGCCGCTGCCGGTGGGGCCCAGCATCAGCACATTTGCCTTCTGAATCTCTACCTCGGAGTATTCTCCGTGAGATTTCCCGTTGGTACTGATTCGCTTGTAATGATTGTAGACGGCTACGGAAAGAGCCTTCTTAGCCTCCTCCTGACCGATTACATACTGGTCGAGAATTTCCCGGATAGCCTTCGGCTTCGGCACATCCTCAAGATTTGCCTCCACCGGCTCGTCAGCCAGCTCCTCCTCGACTATCTCATTGCACAGCTCTATGCACTCGTCACAAATATAAACACCGGGACCGGCCACCAGCTTGCGGACCTGGTCCTGCATTTTCCCACAGAATGAGCATTTCAGCTGACCTTTATCTTCTCCGAAATTCAAGATGACAGCCCTCCTTCATCTGATTTATCGCAGATTATTCCTGCTCCCTGTTTACTGCCGGGCGGTTTGTCACTACCTGATCGATAAGACCGTAGTCCTTTGCCTCCTCGGCACTCATGAAGTTGTCGCGCTCCGTATCCTGATTGATGCGGTCTACCGGCTGGCCGGTATGCTTCTCATAGATTCCGTTGAGGATTTCTCTCATGCGGAGAATCTCCTTTGCCTGAATCTGGATATCGGTGGACTGACCGCGGGCTCCGCCCAGCGGCTGATGAATCATGATGCGGGACAGCGGCAGAGCGTAGCGCTTGCCGGGAGCACCGGCTGCCAGCAGCAGGGAGCCCATGCTGGCTGCCTGACCGATACAGATCGTAGATACATCCGGGCGGATGTACTGCATGGTATCGTAGATAGCCAGACCGGCAGTGATTACGCCGCCGGGGCTGTTGATGTACAGATGGATATCCTTGTCCGGATCCTCGGACTCTAGGAACAGCAGCTGTGCTACTACCAGATTCGCTACATCATCATTTATTTCGCCGCCCAAAAAGACAATGCGATCCTTCAAAAGGCGGGAATAGATATCATAGGAGCGCTCACCGCGATTGGTCTGCTCCACAACCATAGGAACCATATAGCCCATGATGTTCTCCTTCTTTAAGTCAAAACGGAGGGCGGGCTCTAAGCCTGCCCTCCGTACTGTTTACATACCTGACAGCGAAGAAATTACTCAGCCATGTTGTCGATGATAAGCTGAGCAGTCTTGCGGCGGCCGATGTTGGCAACGAGTCCGCCGTAGGTGCCCTGCTCACGGATAATCTTCTTGACCTGAGCCGGGGTAGCATTGTAAGCCTTTGCCATTGCCTCAATCTCAGTCTCGATTTCCTCAGCAGTAACCTTGATTTCTTCCTTCTTGGAGATTTCCTCCAGAACGAGATCAGCCTTGACGCTCTTTACAGCAGTCTCCTTGTAGTCGGCACGGAGACGGGTCATATCGGTGCCGGTGTACTGGAGATACTGCTCAAACTTCAGACCCTGGCTCTCAAGACGGTTAGCCATGGACTCAATCATCTGAGTGATGCGGTCCTCAACCATCTGCGGCGGAACCTCGAGGGTTGCATTCTCTACAGCCTTATCGATAGCTGCTTCCTCACGGTCCTGCTTAGCCTTGTTCTCAGCCTGACGGAGAAGGTTCTCCTTGACATCGTTCTTCAGCTCGTCAACAGTCTGGAAGGTGCTGTTTTCCTTTACGAACTCATCGGTGAGCTCAGGCAGCTCCTTGTGCTTAATGCTGTTGACCTTGCACTTGAATACAGCCGGACGGCCAGCAAGCTTCTCGGAATGATACTGCTCGGGGAAGGTAACCTCTACATCCTTCTCACCGCCGACAGCAACGCCGATGAGCTGCTCCTCAAAGCCCGGAATGAAAGCGCCGGAGCCGATGGACAGAGGATAATCCTTGCCCTCGCCGCCCTCGAAAGCCTCATCATCTACAAAGCCCTTGAAATCAAGGGTAATCATGTCGCCGTTGGCAACTACAGCATCAGCCGGAGCATCTACCAGCTTAGCCTTGCGCTCACGCATACGGTCGATGTGCTTAGCGACTTCTTCTTCAGCAACCTCTACAGCCTTCTTCTCGACCTTTACGCCCTTGTACTCGCCGAGGGTAACAGCCGGCTTCGGAACGATAACAGCCTTGAATACCAGCGGCTGGCCGGCAACAGCGGTGACACGCTCGAACTTGGGATATGCACCAAGCTCAATGTTCTCATCACGGAGTACCTTGTCGAAAGCATCCGGTGCACAGATTTCGTAAGCCTCATCAAGTACAGCATCAATACCTACGGTACGCTCAATGATGCTGCGGGGAGCCTTGCCCTTGCGGAAGCCCGGAATATTTATGCTGTGAGCAATGCGGTTGATTGCCTGCTTAATTGCCTTTTCCCACTCTTCAGCCGGTACTTCGACCGTGAGAGCCATTTCCATGTTTTCAAGATTTTCTTTAGTGACGTTCATTAAAAACTTCCTCCCGATTTGCGTTATTTTCTTATCCAGTAAAGAGCCTCGGAATCATTTCCTGCATCCGGGCAAGACGCACAAAAAACCGCCCGCCGCCAAAAGCCGCCGGCTCTCCGATACGCTATCCGTGTAATGATAGCACAATTCCCAGCGGAATACAAGCTTAAACCTTTATTTTTTAGACCGCCGTCCGACAAACAGAGTCAGCGTATGCCAATCATCTGTCCTGCCAGATAGCAGACCGCCGCCACAACCATTCCGTTGATGGCGGAAATACCCCAGGTGATATAGTTGGCGGCTACGGCACCGATGATTACACCGGCGACGGCGAACCAGTTCACTTCAGTAGTTATCCGGTTATTTTCGTAGCTTTGGCTGTTGCACATATAGGAGAGAATCAGGATTATTCCTACCGGCGGCAGGGTTGCGTTCAGCATACTCAGCCAGCCGCAGAAATTATTGTAGAGCCAGACGGCACCGACAGTACCGACAGCACCGCTGATTAAGACCATTGCCTTCTTGGAAAATCCGGTGATGTTGGCAAGACCGAGACCGCCAGAGTAGAGGGCATTGTCATTTGTAGTCCAGATGTTCAGACCAAGCACGATGAACGCCATGGAAAAGAGTCCAAGCTTAATCATGACCTCGAAAATATCATTGCCGCCGGCATATGCGGAAGCAACGCCGCCGAAGAAAAACATCAGGGAATTGCCCAGCAGGAACGCTACCACCGTGGCGACTGCACCGACGGGACCATTCTTGGCAAAACGGGTGAAATTCGGCGTGGCGGTACCGCCGGAAACGAAAGAGCCGATTACGATGCCGGCCCCGCTGATTACCGTCAGATTGCCGGAGTTCTTGGCGAACTGGTCAACCAGAGAAGCGTCGCCCTGAGACACGGCCATGTAGGTTGCCACCAGGCCGAGGACACCCACTGCCGGGACAGCAACATAACTGATTGCCGTGAGGGATTTTATTCCGTAATAGGCCGTCACCGTCATCAGAAAACCGCCGATGATTACCAGCGCCCACTCAACCGTCTTATCACCGCCGGACATTACCTTCGCCACCGGGATAGCGAACATGGCGACACCTACACCAAACCAGCCAATCTGAGTAAAGGCAATCATCGCAGAGGGGACGAATGAGCCCTTTTCACCGAAAGCCTTACGGGCAAGCAGGTCCATACTGAGACCGGTCTTCGCTCCGATATATCCCAGGGCTCCGGTATAGGCGCCGAGGATAGCACCACCCAGCAGCAGTGCCGTCCAGAAGCCTGCCCAGTCAAGTCCCTGAGCCAGGGTCTGACCTGCCCACATGCTGGCGGAGAAAAAGGTAAAGCCAAGCATAATCATGAACAGCGTCAGATTGCTGCGGCGGTCGAAGGGCGGCACGGCAGATTCGGCGTAATCGTGGTCATGGTTATTCAGATTACTCATCCGTACATCTCCTTAAATAATATACTTCTTCAGCGCCGCCGAGAACTCGGCAATGCGCTCATTGGCCATGTCCCTCAGGCTCACCTGACGGCTGCTCTCTACGAAGCCCTTCTCCTGACTGTAGAGCCAGCGGCATTCCTTCTCCTCAAGAAGACCGTAGTGACAGTCAGCCAGCCAGTCCTCATAGGAGATGGGCAGCGAATGTCCCAGCTTCTCCTCCATGAGAGCATCCTTGTCAATATCGTCTGCCCGCTTCGCAAGCTCCCGCCAGAATTCCAGCACCTCATCGATATGCTCACGGATTTCGTAGCGGCGGGCGCCGCCATCGTAGATAGTACATTTTTCAAAGAGAGCATTCTGCAGGGACAGGGTCTGACGGCGGAAGGCCGGGGCAATAATGCCGCCCTTCCAGTAGAAGTCAACCAGCGCCCGGTTGATGCCGGACACACCCTTATCTCCCGGCTCGTAGCAGTTGAATATGCCCTCATAGTACACGGCGATGAACCCCTCGAACTCCGGCCAGTAGCCACGGATTTCCTCCGTCAGCTCCTCCAGAAGCTCGATGCCCCGCCGGGCACCGATGGTGAAGAACACGATATTCCTCAGACGGATATTATGCTCCTGATAGTATTTGATAACATAGCGG
>JAFNYY010000025.1 GCA_017383125.1 Schwartzia sp. (in: firmicutes) | reverse complement strand
TAACGGTTTTCTTACAGACTCTATTCGCGCCACTTTACATTAAGGCGTAGACAACTTCGCTGTCTTTTCACTCTTTATCCGGATATGCCGGCAGGGGCATCGGACGATGGGTTTCACCCTTATGACCCTTGCCATGGAAGTTATTGTCATGGTTCCATACCTTTCGCATCTCATTGCGGAAAGCTTCCTCATTGACATTGTGAGCCTTGGCTACATCCTTCCATGTATTGTTGGTCTTTTTTTCCTTCAGGATTTGCTTTACATTGCCATCGGACAGACGGGCAATCACCGATGCCATATAGATATCCTTCGGCTGATAGCCGTCATCCAGCAGCCCCTTCACCTGCTTCTTTTCCATAGACAGCTTCTCAGACATCCAGTCGGTCATGATGTCAGTCTTTACTGCCTTCATCATTTCCGGAGATACACGCATTGCCGCCTCTACATCACGCCAGCTGTTCTCGGCGGTCTTGCGGCGGATGACCAGAGAAAAAGGCTGATGAGATGCCTTTGCGACAACTGCGGCGTGCATAACATCCCGGAAGTCACGCTTGGCATCAAAAGCGTCCTTTATCTCCTTGGCATCGAGGCCGAAGGTCTTAGCCATTTTCTCCGCTGCGACCTTATGGTCGAACTTGTGCTGCTTCCATTCCCTTCTGGCCGCACCTTCTCCCCTGTGTCCAGGGCCGCCATGACGATGACCGTTGGGCCCGGGTCCCTGCTGATCATAGCAGCCGGCTCCGTTTCCTCTGCCGTAGCCTCGTCCTTCACCGCGGCAGCCTTCCCAGTTTCCGCCGCATTCATCATTGTACATAGGGCCGGCAGCGGCGAAAGACGGATTAGCAGACCAGACAGTGGCAGTACTTCCGATAGCGAAGGCTCCCAGCAAAGCAGCAGCCATAATCTTCTTGATGTTCATGTTCTTAATCTCCATTGTAATCAGCTCCTGTTCTCTGTTAAGTAGTTCAGATTTATCTTGGCTATAATATAATCCGGCAAAATTAGAAAACAAGAGAGGATTCATTAAAGATACATTAAGAAATTACCCCTCAGTCGCCTGTGGCGACAGCTCCCCTGCAAGGGTAGACTTCCTTAATTTAGAAAAAGTCGTAATACCTTCTGTAAGAAAACCGGTTATACACGCCGGTACTTAGCGACCTGCGAGTAAGACTAACTCACTTAATAAGTCCGGGCAAAGCGAAGGGCGAATTTAGTGAGTGTCATGCATGCGACCTTAGCGATTGCCGAGTGTAACGATGGCAGAGCTTAGGGAGTCGCAAAGCATATTAAGCAGGAGCTTATGTACCGTTGCGTGGATAACCGAGGGCAAGCGTGTTTTCGTCAGATGGTATTACGGCTATATGGCAAACAAAAAAGAGAGCAGTCCAATGAACTGCTCTCTTTTAATTTTAGTCGTTCTCGCGATACCAGAAGGGACGAAGCAGCTTGACGGCTGCGGTCTCGCCTACCTCCGGGCCGGGGTCACGGCGACCCTTCTGGATGCGCATCAGCTGATCGCCCATTTTGAGCTGATAGTCGATGATTTCACCCAGATAAGCCTTACGGGTTACAACGCCCTTGATAGCTTCCGGCTCGTCAGCGGAGACAAAATCAATCTCCGAGGGACGGCTGGCCAAGGAGAGGACACCCTCACCCTTCAGTTCATCGGGAATGGCCCAATGCTTCGGGATGGTGGAGCCGCCGGCAATAGCCGCATGTCCGTTATCGTTGCCGACCTGCAGGAAGTTTGACAGACCGATGAAGCTGAATACGAACTTGTTGGCCGGATGATTGTAGATATTCAGCGGCGTATCAATCTGCTGTACCACGCCCAGCTTCATAACAAGGATCCTGTCGGACAGAGCCATTGCCTCGGACTGGTCATGGGTAACATAGATGATGGAAAAGCCGTACTTCTGCTGCAGGTCCTTAATCTCGAAGCGCATTTCCTCACGAAGATGCGGGTCAAGGGAGGACAGCGGCTCATCGAGGAGCATTACATCCGGATTGATGGCCAGTGCGCGAGCCAGAGCAACGCGCTGCTTGCCGCCGCCGGACAGGAAGTCCGGGGAGCCGTCCTTAACCTTCAGCAGATTAGTGGCCCGGAGAGCATCGGTAGTCCGACGGTCGATTTCAGCCGGGTCAATATTTCTGATGCGAAGCGGGAAGGCAACATTTTCATAAACAGAAAGGTGCGGCCAGACAGCGAATGCCTGGAAAACCATACCAAAGTTGCGCTTCTCAGGGGGAAGATAATGGTTCTTCTTCGGAGAGGAGAGAAGGTTGTCACCAACCCAAACCTCGCCCTCGGAAAGGTCCTCAAAGCCTGCAACCATACGGAGAGTGGTGGTCTTGCCGCAGCCGGAGGGTCCCAGCATGGAGAAGCACTCACCCTTGCCGATATTGTAGGAGAGGTTATCGACGGCGGTAACATCGCCGAAGCGTTTTGTCACATTGACAAGACGAACATATTCAGAATTTGAAGCCATGTTACTCACCTGCCTTCTTAGTCATTTTGTTAATGATGGTCTGACCTACGACGATGAGGATGAGGGCAATACCGGCAAGAGCTGCCGAGATAACGGTCTCACCGTCTTCGTTGAGGGTATAAATAGCAACACCGATCGTACGGGTGGTGGGCGCATAGAGCATGATGGATACGGTCAGCTCGCGGAGTGCCGGCAGGAAGATAAGGAAGAAGGCTGCAAACATACCCGGCCGTACCAGCGGAATAACGATATCCCGGAGGGACTGCCACATGGTAGCGCCGCAGGAACGAGCCGCCTCAACCAGGGAGTCGTGTACCTGCTCGAGAGCCGCAGAGTTGGCCTTCAGAGAGAATGCCATGTAGCGGGCGATGTATGCCACAAGGATAATCCATACGGTATTGTAGAGGTTGATACCAAACTGACCGCTCCAAGCGAGAATAACGCCGAGGGCGATAACGGAGCCGGGTACGGAGAAGGGCAGCATGCCGAGGAACTCAAGGATGCCCTTGCCGCGAACCTTCATCTTTACAATAACATAGGAAATCATAACACCGGCAAACATGGTGATGATAGCTGCTACGAAGCCAAGCCATACGCTGTTGAAGATTGCGTCCTTGGTAACCTGATATTCAAAGAGAATGAACTTGTAGTTATCAAGGGAGAGATTCTCCGGCGTGAAGGGCAGGCCGTAGGTGGACAAACCGCCGACAAGGAAGATAACGACCGTCGGCAGGATGATGGTGAAGCCGATGTAGAGGAAGCAGAAAATCAGGAGCGGCCAGCGCAGACCGCGGAGCTTCAGCTCCATTGGGCGGAAGGACTTACCGCCGATAATCTGATAGTGACCGGAGCCGAGGATTTTCCGCTGGGCCCAGATGATGAGGGCCGCACTGATAACGAGTACGGTAGCCAGAATAGTACCGGTACGAATGGAAGCAAAGCTGCCGCCGGACTGATGGATACGCTCATAAATCAGGGTCGGGATGTTGTAGATGCCATTCTCAATACCCAATACTGCTACAGTACCGAAGTGAGCCATAGAGTAGAGCATTATGAGCAGAGCACCGGAAAGGATGGAGGGCAGTACCAGCGGAATGGTAATCTTCCGGGTAATGGTGAAAAGTCCGGCACCGGAGATACGGGCGGATTCCTCCAGGGTGGGGTCCATACGCTCGAGAGCGCCGCAGACCTGAATGAATACAAAGGGGAACAGATACATTACCTCAACGGCGCTGATACCGTAGTAGGTATAGATATTGAAAATCGGGCCGTCAAAGCCAAAATTCTCAATGAAGAAGCGGTTGATGAAGCCCGCATTAGGCGAAAGCAGCATCTTCCATGCCAAGGCTCCGATGAAAGACGGGAGCATGAAAGGAACAAGGAACATACTCTTCATAAAAGACTTATAGGGCAAGTCGGTACGGGTAACCAGCCAGGCGAAGAAGGTACCAACGATGGTGGAACCGACTGTGGTACCGCCGGCAATGATTAAGGAGTTAATCAAGGCCTGGAATATTTCTTCCTCTTCCCATAGCACCTTCAAGGCATTGGCAAACTCGAAGTGATCCTCTACCCAGACTGCATTGAAGAATATAAGGAGTACCGGGAAGGCTACGACGATTACCAGAATGGCAATGGATATGAAGAGAATAATCTGAGCAACACCGAAGGAGCTGCCGCCGTTTTTCACTGTGCCGTTCATTCGAGAATCGCCCCCTTCAGTTTCTCTGCTTCAAACCAGTGTAGGTCAAGGAAGCTGATATAGCACTCGTCTCCTGCTTCAAAGAGGAGATTCTCGCTGATAGCACGGTGGGTTTCAAGATTTGTGCGAAGAGTCGTGCCGTCAATCTCTACCAGATAGTCCATCATTGCACCGAGGAAGTTGGCACGGCGGATGATACCCTTCAGGGACTTGCCTGCCTCCGGAGTCCGGGAAATCCGTACATCGGAAGGACGGAAACCTGCTACCCAATCGACTACTCCGGCAGGATTCTCCGGCTTCTCCCAAGGAACAGCCTGGCTGCCGGTACCGGCCAGATACTGACCGTTTTCCATGCGGACATTCAGGAAGTTTGCAATGCCCATGAAGCTGAATACGAAGGGATTTACCGGCTTCTCGAAAATCTCATAGGGGGTGCCGATCTGCTGGATAACGCCCTCGTTGTTCATGATGGCTACCCGGTCGGAAATAGCAAGGCCGATTTCCTGATCGTGGGTAACATAGAGAACGGTTACGCCCAGCTTGCGCTGCAGCTCCTTAATCTCGAAGCGCATTTCCTCACGAAGATTGGCATCGAGGTTTGCGATAGGCTCATCCAGCAGGAGGAGATTCGGCTTCGCGACAAGTGCGCGGGCCAACGCGACACGCTGCTGCTGACCGCCGGAAAGCTCAGATGGGAAACGCTTCTCCAGACCGCGCATGGCGACCAGGTCAACCATCTCCATTACCCGCTTCTCAATCTCATCCTTGGGGCACTTAGCTATCTTCAAGGGATACGCAATGTTATCGAAAACTGTCATGTGGGGCCATACGGCATAATCCTGGAACACGACACCAATGGCACGATTCTCCGGGGGAACATTGATATGCTCACCGGGGTCGGATACCAGAGTCTCGTCGATGTACAGCTTGCCCTGATCCGGCACTTCAAAGCCGGCAATAAGGCGAAGCAGTACGGTCTTTCCGCAGCCGGACGGTCCCAAAAGGGTGAAGCATTCGCCTTTGTGGATGTCCAGAGTCAGCTCGTTCAGGACATGATGGTCGGCGTAGGCTTTTGACACACCCTCAACATGGATAAAATCCATTTTGGGTTCCTCCTAAATTACTCTGCTACGAGCCTGTGAACAAAAAGTTGCACAGACAAAATAGCACTTACTTTTTCTTTTTTGTTGAAAAAATAGCGACGGAACAATATTGTTCCGCCGCTTTGGTTTCGATCTTATTTCTTGCCGATGATCTCGGTGAACTGCTTGATCGTGTCAGCCTTCTTCGGCAGAATCTCGGTGTAGTTAACCTTGATACCGCGCTCAGCAGCCTCCTTCGGAGTCGGCAGGCCGAACTTCTCAGGAACAGTTACATCAGAGCGAACAGGAATGGTGCCTTCGTTGGCAACAACCTGCTGAGCTTCCTTGCTGAGGAGGTAATCAACAAACTTCTTGGCGAGATCCATGTGCTGGCCACCCTTGAAGATAGCAACCGGGCTGGGTACTACCAGCAGTTCGGGCGGATAGCAGAGAGCGAGCTTTGCGCCCTTCTTAATCTTGCTGTTGGTGATGTAGTCAACGCCGAGGCAGGCGGAAAGCTCACCGGAGGAGGTATCGTCGATAACCTGGCCGGAGCCCTTACCGATGCGGGCACCATTGTCATGCAGCTTGTGGAAGAAATCCCAACCAAACTGCTTCTCAAGGAGGGCTACAGACATATAGCTGGTACCGGAGAGAGCCGGGTCAGCAATGCCGAAAGCCTTGTTGAACTCAGGCTTGAGAAGATCGGACCACTGGGTCGGCTTCTCTTTAACCTTGGTGGTGTTGATAACGATACCGAGGGTACCGAGACGAGCAGCGGTGAAGCTTCCGTCATAGTCATCAAACGGGTTGATGAGCTCTTTCAGGTTGCTGGGCTTGTAGGTCTCGAGGATGCCTTCCTTCTTCATAGCGTAGAAGTCAGGAACCTCACTGGTCCAGATAACATCTGCCAGAATCTTGCCGCTCTGACGCTCAGCAGCAATCTTCGCCATGAGCTTGCCGGCACCGGCAGACTGATAGTCTACATCTACACCGGGGTTTGCCTTCTTGAAGCCTTCTACGATAGGTCCGATGAGGGATTCCTTCATGGACGTGTAGATGACCAGCTTCTTGCCGTTGTCAGCCGCAGCCTGCTTGCCGGAGCCGGAACCCTGCTGTTTCGGACCGCCGCCGCAGGCAGTCAGAAGCAGGGACAGCATTGCGATCGCAACGCACAGGAGAATGTTTTTCTTCTTCATACCTAAGTCACTCCTTAAAAATTTTACCGCTCCTCGAAGGCCTCTCCGCCGAGTCCTCCTTAGAGTCAAATTGCTTTACTAAAATATAGCAAAAAGGACTAAAAAAGACAATATTTTAAGTAAAATTTCTGTGATTTTTGTAAAGATTTTCTTTTTTCAGACATTTTTCGTGTACTTGCCGGGAAGTCCGCCGATAAACCGGCTTGGCCGGGTGCGGCGTCCGCTGTTAGTCACTGCCGGCCACGAAATAACCAGCTTTTTCTTCGCCCTCGTTATGGCCACATAAAACAGCCGCATTTCTTCCCCCAGCTTTTTCTTCTTCTCCGGTCCGTCCTTCAGCTTCGTCACATTATATGTAGGAAACTGATTATCACCGGCACCGGCGAGAAACACACGGTCAAATTCCATCCCCTTTGCCTGATGGATGGTTATTACCGGTATGCGGGGACGCTTCTTCAGCATGGCCTCTATATTCCCGACCGACAGAGCCGCCTGCCGGAGGAATGCTTCGACTGCCGCCTCCGGCGGCAGGGATGCGTCATCGTCCTCCTGAGCCTTCAGATAGAGATGGCGAAGATTTGAAAGATGGCGCCCCCTTGCATCCTTGTTGTCCATAGCCTCACAATGCTTTTTCAGACCGCAGACGGTGGCGATGTAGTTCACCAGTCCGCAGGGCCGCTCCCTTCGTGCTGCTTTGCGCAGATCTCCCAGCATCACTGCCGCCTTCCCGGTAATCTTCCGATATTTTTCCACCAGTGCCATCCGCTCGGCAGCCAACGGCCGGAGCTTCTTCTCCAAAGCAAATATAAGGCACTCGGCAGTGGCACAAATATCGTCAAAGGCGTCATGGGTGGAGGCATGCTTCACCTGTATAAACTCGCCGATTGTCCCCAGCTTATGGTTTTTCAGCTCCGGATAGAAGCGGCGAAAAATATCCAGAGTATCGTAGACCGCCGCCGCAGTCCCCTGCTCTACTCCCGCCCGGGAATAATGCGAACGCAGTATGGCAAGGTCAAAATAGACATTATGCCCCACCAGTACCGCCCCGGCGGAAAATTCATTGAACGCCCGGAACACTTCGACGGCTTCGCCTCCTTTTTCGGCGAGAAACTCGTCGGTGAAGCCGTGGGTATTCACCGACTCGCCGACTGAGCGTCCCTCGGACGGACGGATGAATCGCATGAAACGGGACAACTCCCGTCCCTTGTCATCTATCCGGATAGCCGCCAGCTGAATGACCTCATCACTACCGGTATCAAGTCCGGTGGTCTCCGTATCCAGCACCACCACATTTCCGGACTTCAAGGCTCCTCTCAGCAGAGCGTACGGCTCTCCCGAAGAAAGGGTCAGCGGCTCAAAAAAATCACAGAGCCGCAGACCGGCCGCTGACACTTCCGGTGCCGTCAGCTTATCGATCGCCGCCTGACCGATGCCTGGGAAATACTCTTTTGCCAGACGGCGGCAGCTCTCATCATCGCCGGTACGAAACGCCAGCCGCATAAAGGCAAGTGCGTCCTTTATTTCCCGATGCCGAAAAAACCTGAATTCATCTATAAGACTGAAGGGAATGGCTTTTTTCCCGTTCTCTCCCCGCAGCCCCTCCGCCTCCAGAAGCATTGTCAGTCTTTCATTCAGTTTGTTGCTTCTAGTCAGAATCGCGGTGCGGCTGTAATCTTCGACAGCAAGATCCATTTCCGCCAGCTGCCGGTAAATCCATCGTGCTTCATCCGCCTCACACTCTGCCTGATGAAGGATTATCGGCTCACCCTCGTCATCATTCGCCGCATTGGCCGCCGTAAGAGGATAGACACTGCTGCCGCCTCCCATCTCCCGAAGATAATCATTGGCAGCACTTACCAGCAGAGGAGTTGCCCGATAGTTCTCCGTAAAGGCAATCTCCACCGGCCCGCAGCTTTTGCGAAAGGCCTCTATAACCGCAGTGGGATTGGAGCCGCGCCACTCATATATAGTCTGATAAAAATCTCCTGCCAGCAGGATTTTCGCATCGCCAAACAGCCGTGACAGCAGACAGTACTCCGACTCACTCAAATCCTGCGCCTCGTCGATGGAAATAAACCGCCACCGCATACCCCGCAGTATATCCTCGTCGGCCAGGAGCTGTCTGCAGCGGATAAGAAGGTCATTGTAATCAAGAAGCTTCGACCGGGCCATCAGCTCATCATAGCGGCACAGAATCCCCGCTCCTGCCTCAGGATTGATTTCTGCCAGTCTCACTACCGGCTCAAACCTGTTCTCCTCCACGGCTGTAGACTCCAGCAGACGCTGTCTGTCCCGCTGCCGGAGAATCTCTATTGTTATCCTATAGGCTTCCCGATTATCTTCGCTGTCAAAAATATCGTACCGGAGTCTTGATTCTTTCACCAGAGAAACGAAATTCACCAGAGCCGGCCCCGCATCACTCCAGCCGGGAGCGGCCTGTAGCAGGATTTCTCCGGAATCCTCCTCGTCTGCCACGGCGAAATCTCCCGATATATCACCAGCAGCCCCTTTCCCCGCCCAGGACTTCAGCAGCCGCCAGCAGAATCCGTGAATTGTCGCAATCTCTACTCCGGCTGCCGCCTCACCGGCAACCTTACCAATTCGTTCCTTCATCTCCCGGCAGGCCTTGTTAGTGAAGGTCAGACACAAAATCTCCGCCGGCAGCGCTCTGCCGCTCTTTATTATCTTTGCTGTCCGCATTGCCAGAGTGTTCGTCTTGCCCGTTCCTGCCGGAGCCATCAGCAGAATATTGTCTGTCAGGTTTTCAATTACCTGATATTGCTGTCTGTTCAGCTTCATTTTCGCATTCACCTACCTGTATTCATAATACACCATTTAAGTTAGATAGGACAATATACCTTGCAACTATAGTATGATTTTCCCATTTACAATTTAATATACATGATATATGCATTTTCAGTTTTCGCGTTTTACCCATTGTTATTTCAGTGCAAATAGCAATACAAGCAATGCTTTCAGGAGGTTTTATAAATGTTAAAAGCTATTAAGTCCATGCGCATCTTCATTATGGTCGCTGCTATCGTCATGTCAATCTCCGCCGTTTGCTTCGCCGGCCCTCAGGACTTCGTTCTTGTAAATAACACCGGCTATCCAATCTATCAGGTAAATATCAGCCCCGCCAGCGCCAACGACTGGCAGGAGGATGTCCTTGGCAAACAGATTCTCAACAACGGCGAGTCTCTCCAGGTCGGATTCAACTCCGGCAATATCCAGATGTGGGACATCAACGCTATCTTCGAGGATGGTTCCTCCCTCTCCTGGTACGGAATCGACCTTCTCACCACCTATCAGGTCACCCTCAACAACGACGGTACTGCCAGCTTACAATAAAAGCTGACAATTTAACAGTTCAAAAAGCCGAGCGGCACTGCACTCGGCTTTTTATTATGTCTCAGTTGCTTCCGACAATAGCTTCAGCAATACTTCCGCCCGACACGGTCGACGTGGCCGAAGTCATCAGGCTGTCTGAGCCTGTCCCTTATCAGACTGAGAGTGGCATTTGAGCCACCGGTCTCAATGACAAATTTTACATTTGGCGGCAGATTGACCTGACTCAGCTCCTGCAGGTCAAGGGATGCCGCCCCGTAATTCGACTCCAGATCAGAGCCGCAAAGATACCAGTATACGACCCAGGTATCGCCGCTATTGCAGCTGCCGGACACCTGCGGTTCCCGCAGGGCAGCCGCAGCTGCCGCAGGCATAGAAAAGCTGCCCACAGGGCAGCCTCCCGCATTTACACCACCGACACCGGCAAAGGACAACCAACAGCAGCCTGCCGCTGTCAATCCCGCTACCAGTTTCTTGATTCGCTTCAGCTTGTTCCCCAGGAGCAGCACCTCTTACCTCAGCTCTTGAAAAGCTTTTTATTTTTTATATCAGACCTCGGCGCTGCGCCTCTCTGATTGCCTGAATCCGAGACTTGACCCCGAGCTTCTTGAATATTTTCATATTGTGATACTTGACCGTGACCTCCCGTACACCGAGACCGTCGCCGATTTCCACATTCGTTTTGCCGATTGCCATCAGCTTGATGATTTCCAGTTCCTTCTCGTTTATGCCGGACTTCTCCATCGCCGATTCCGTGCGAATCTCCTGCGCGGTTCGGCGGTTGCGGCCCGTCTCCCAGACATGCTTTATCCGCTTCCGCTTGCGATACTGCTGGGCAACCATTGCCAGACGCATCGTCTCCCGGATGTGGTACATCTCCCCTGTCTTTACGAGGAAGCTCCCCAGTTCCTCAGCCTTATCAAGTATCCGCTTGATATTAGCCGCACCGGTTATTTCTTCTGCCGCTTCCAAATCAAACTCGTTCAGTATAGAAAGCTTGACTATCGGCTCCAGCAAATCCTTCGGCCAGGTATTATAAACATTTTCGTTCAGCAGGTGCCATCCATCCATCCGGAATCTGCGGAAGGCCTTCTTCACATCAGGCACTGCCTTCAGATTCTTCAGCAGCAGGAAAGTCCACAAAGGATTTCCGCTCACTCTAAGGTATGCCTCCTCCATCGTATCGGCCGTCAGCTCGACTCCATGCTCCTGATAAAGCTTCTTCACCTGATCACAGGACAGACTCAGGTCAGACTCCGTTATCAGCGCCAGACCGTTGTTGCTGTACTCCTTCCGATAATAGGGAATCTTACCGCTGCGGGAGCAGACGATCAGCCAAAGGTCCTTATCCTCTCTGCAGCACTTGAAAAATTCTCTCCACTCCCGGCGAACATTATTGCCAAATATACCGTAAAGGTCATCAATAACCACTATCCGCTTTCCTGCCCCAGCTCCGCGCTTCTCTGTCTCCGGAAACAGTCTCTCCTTCAGCTCCTTCGGGTCAACCACTTTGGCGCTGAACATCTCATAGTCGTCACGGCCCTCAAAATACTGTTTCAGCAACTCCGTCTTGCCGAAACCGCAGCCACCGTAAATATAAACAGGCTGACCCTGTGACTCACTCTTTTCCAGTTTTTGTTTCGCACCCAAAGGCTGAATGTAAGTCTCGATGGACAGTTTCGATTTCCAGTCCATTCTCTCCCTCCGCAAATTTTAATTTAATGCTCTAATTATATTCCTAAACGATTGATTTTGCAAGGATAATGTTTTTTTATCAGCATACTTGCGTTAAGTGTCCTTCTCCCAGATACACATCCGCCTAAAAAACAGACTGCCGCAATAAGCGGCAGTCTGTCAGAAATACGAAATCGGTTATGCGGCAGCAGTCTGATTCCGACGCTGGAGCAGTATTGTACCGGCAATAATAGCCAGACCTGCAGCATCGGTAACAAGACCCGGATAAATCATCATGAGACCGCCGCCAAAGAGCAGCACTCTCTGCAGGAGGTTCAGATTGCCGGTCAGATACCCGATAAGCGAGGAGGATACACCGATCATACCGATAATTGCGGTGCAGAGCGACCACAGGAGATTCGGCACGGTGGCATTTATCATCAGGATTTCCGGAGAGAGAACAAATACATAGGGAATGATAAATGCTGCAATAGCGAGCTTGGAAGCGTTGACACCTGTCCGCAGGGCATTACCGCCGGCGATAGCCGAGCCTGCATAGGCTGCCAATGCTACCGGCGGGGTAACATCAGCAATGATGCCGAAGTAGAATACAAACATATGAGCAGCCAGAACCGGCACGCCCATCTGCACAAGTGCAGGAGCCGCAATGGTCGAGGTGATAACATAGTTTGCAGTGGTGGGAACGCCCATGCCCAGCAGCAGTGCCGTAATCATGGTGAAGAACATGGACGGAAGCATCATGCCGCCGGCCAGCTCAAGCAGGGCAGAAGCCATCTTCAGACCGACACCGGTCTTGGTAACAACACCGATGATGATACCGGCAGAAGCGCAGGCTACCAGTACGGAGAGGATACCCTTTGCACCGGCAACAAGTCCATTGAATACATCAGAAATGGAAAGACGGGTACTCTTTCTGGTGCAGGCGGCAACGATGGAAAGACCAATAGCATAGAGAGCTGCACGCATGGGAGTGTAGCCGCTTACCAGCAGATAAACGATAACGATAAGAGGAATAGCCAGATGACCGCGAGCCTTCAGAATTTCCAAAGGCTTCGGCAGTTCTTCACGAGGCACGCCTTTCAGATTCTTGCGCTTTGCCTCAAAGTGAACGCCAAGCCATACGCCCATGAAGTAGAGGACAGCCGGGATGAGGGCAGCCTTTACGATGTCGATGTAAGGAACGCCGACGAACTCAGCCATGAGGAATGCAGCAGCACCCATGACAGGGGGCATCAGCTGACCGCCCGTGGAGGCCGCAGCTTCTACCGCACCTGCAAATTCCTTATCGTAGCCGAGCTTGTGCATCATGGGGATGGTGAAGCTGCCGGTACCGACTACATTGGCAACAGAAGAACCGGAAACAGTACCCATGAGACCGGAGGAAAGGACAGCGACCTTTGCCGGGCCGCCGGCAGCCCAGCCGGCAATAGCGTTGGCAATATCAATAAAGAACTTACCAAGACCGGTAGACTCCAGATATGCACCAAAGAGAATAAACAGGAAGATAAAGGTAGACGATACTCCGAGAGGTATACCGAAAATACCCTCAGTGGTGAAGAACAGATGACCTACCAGCTGCTCAGGGGTAAGTCCCCGGTGACTGATTGCGTCCGGCATATACGGTCCGAGAAAAGCATAGGCCAGGAAGAGCATTACGACCGTAACCATCGGGATACCGACGATTCGGCGGGTTGCTTCAATGACGAGAATGACGCCGATAGCGCCGACTATATAGTCCTCAGTTGTCATCAGACCGGCACGGCCGACAAGCTCCTTATACTGAACGACAATATAAGCAGGGCAGACCGCGCCCAGTGCCGAAAGCAGCAAATCAATGGGATGAACAAATCCGGAACGGTTTTTAGCAAACAGCGGCTTAAAGAGAAAGACCAATGCCAAACCGAAGCCAAGGTGAACAGCACGCTGCAAATGAGCATCCAGCACGCCGAAAATTGCGGTATAAAGCTGGAAGCAGGTAAATGTCAGGCAGATTGCCGTGATAATTTTTCCGACAATACCGGTATAGTCCTTGAGCTTTGATTCCTTCTCAAGCTCATTAAGGACATCCTCCCGGAGAGCCGGTTCTTGCTTTGCCATAGGGATTTTCCTTTCGCCGGACAGGGCATTACTTCCCCCTGCCGGTAATTATTTGATAACGCGGAGCGATATACAGGTCTACCCGGCTGCCCAAAGGAAGCAGCTCGTACAGTCTGTATTCATCTCCCTCTATCCATACCGTCAGCTCCGTACCAAGGCCTGGCCGAAAAGACAGATTCGGATAGTGACGGCCCATGCCGTCCATGATGAAGCAGTCCCCCTCCTGCCACAGCTTACCCTCCGTAGGGAGGAACGGCAGGCCCACTCCAAACGACTGGTAGCGGGTATAAAGGAGTTCAAAAGAACTTCGGTCCTGGCTCACCGTGAGGTATTCCTCCACGGGAGTCTTCTGCACCGAATGGATAAAGCGCAGATGAATGTCCATGCCCGGCCTGGCACTGTAGCTGCCGCCGCCACCCTCATAGGCGATGTACACCACCGGCATCATCAGCCAGTAGGCAAGGCCCACCGCCAGCACCAGAAGGACTACAAGCATCCGGCGTGAATTCATTTTCATAACGATGAATAACCCGGATAGAAATGCTTTACACTTTCCCAATAACCAACGACCGCCGAACAGAAAAAGAAGGGCGGAGGTCCGGCGAAGGCACCCGGTGTCCTGACGCACTCTTATGCGTCCTTACACCAGTCTCCGTCTGAGCCATCCGCCCTGTCATCTTTGACCGGTTGGGTTCTATAAAGCCTCTATCAGCCGATTACTTTTCCTTGTAGAATTTCTCTGCACCGGCGCTGACTGCGATAGGCAGACCCTTCTGTGCAGCTTCCTTGCTGATGAGCTTGCCGACAGAGTGAGCAGCCTTCAGCTTGTCAAGGTTGGTGAAGATGGACTTGGTGATATCGTATGCGAGATCATCCTTAACCTTGTCGTTGCAAACCAGCATAGCCTGAACGGCAACGGTGGTAGCATCCTCGCCGAAGCCGGCATAGGTTCCCTTCGGAACGGTAATCTGGGTGTAGAAGGGATACTTCTTAGTGAGCTTCTCAATCATATCCTTGCTGAGGGACAGGATGCGAACCTTGTGCTGAGAAGCGATATCCTGAATAGCGGAGGTGGGGAAACCGGCAGTAACGAAGCCGACATCTACATTGCCGTCCTTCAGAGCATTGGCTGCCTCACCGAAGGAGAGGTACTGAACAGTAATATCGTTGTAGGTAATGCCGGCAGCTTCGAGAATCTGACGGGCATTAGCCTCGGTGCCGCTGCCGGCAGCGCCTACAGCAACACGCTTGCCTTTCAGCTCAGCAATAGACTTAATACCGCTCTTCTCCAGGGTGACCATCTGCACGGTCTCCGGATAGAGAGCAGCGATTGCCTTCAGGGTGGTGACCTTCTTATCCTTGAACATCTCGGTGCCGTTGGCGGCATAGTAGGTGATATCGTTCTGAACGATAGCCATATCAACACTGCCGTCCTTCAGCATATTGATGTTGGCAACAGTAGCACCGGTGGACTGAGCGCTGGCATTCATGCCCGGAATGGTCTTGTTAAGGATTTCGGCCATTGCGCCGCCCAGCGGATAGTAAGTACCGGCAGTACCACCGGTAGCGATGTTGATGAACTTCTTTTCTACTTTTTTCTCCGCAGGCTTATCTCCGCCGCCGCAGCCGGTGAGAGCTACTGCAGAGAAAGTCATTGCTACGCCAAGAGCCGCGAGTTTACCGAATTTTCCCCATTCCATTGTGAATTCCTCCCTCATTTTTGTACATCAATCTTCATTAAAAGATCAACCGTCTACTTTTTTCAACTGTCCCGATTATAACAAAACCAACAGGAAATATCTATACTTTTTATCAAGTATACACAAAAAACATTGCATAATCGTCGCAAAATCGCACCATTTATGTAAAATCTATGCATAAATGTATTTTCAGACTTATACATTGTTGTTTTTGGTTTGATTTTTCTTTGTTTAATTATCAACCAAAATATTCATCCATTTCCTTCCGGGCCTTTTCCAGTATCCCAGGGATATCCTTTCCCACTACATCCAGCAGTTCTGCCTGAAAAAGCTTCGTCTCCGGTATCCCCCAGAAATCTTCACAGAGTCGTGTCACATATCGGAAGCCGAGATTGCCGTCATAAATCGGGCCGCCGGAGGTGGAAACATAGTAAAGCTTCTTCGCCCTGCACAATCCTGTAGGAACACCCTCGTCGGAGTAGCCAAAGGTTATGTCCATGGCTTCGATATGCTCGATGTAGACCTTCAGTATTGAGGGAAAGGACATATCCCAATAGGGAGCAGCCACGACGATTTCATCCGCCGCGGCAAACTGCTTTGCCCAGCGGAACATCTCATGGTCGAAGGCTCTGCCGTTTATCAGTTCCACCCGATGGTTTACATACTTGCCGTCAATAGGCTTCAGGGGCTCATCGATGAGACGGATTACCTCCTTCTCTCCTTCCAGCTTGCTCATCAGATATTCAGCCAGTCCTCGGGTCCGGGACTCCTCCCTGACGCAGGCGTCTACCATCAAAATTTTTTTCATAATCATTTACCTCTTTTCGGCAATTTTCCAATCCATTCAGAGCCAATTATAGCATATTATCAGAGATTCATCACAATTTGCATTTGGCAGAGATGTCAATAGGTTCTATAATATACGGGAGGCAGTGCAGCTGTCTCTTCCTTAATGTTAACCCAAGAGCATTGCGGTCTGTAAAGAAACCATTTATATTCGCCGGTGCTTGGAAATTGACGAGCAAACATACGAAGTCAGCGCCTGGCTCCGCTGCGTATAAAGCTGCGCTAAAGCGGGTTCCTGTCAAACTGCGATGCCGACGATTCTGCCTTCATGGAGCAAAACAATGATTACCATTCTGCCCGAATTCTACGACGATTTTTATTGCCTTGCCGACGGCTGTCATCACAGCTGCTGCAAGGGCTGGGAAATAGGCATTGACCCGGACACCGCCGAGCTTTATCAATCGCTGCCTGACCCTTTAGGGGAACAGCTAAGAAGCAATATAATCACCTCTCCGGAGGGAAACTCCTTCCGGCTCACCGCCGACGAGCGCTGCCCCTTCCTTCGCCAGGACAGTCTCTGTCAGCTTATCCTCGACGCAGGAGAGGACATTCTCTGCGACATCTGTACCAATCACCCCCGTTTCTTCGTCATGGCCGGGGATATCGAATTGGGCGGCGCAGGGCTCTCCTGCGAAAAAAGTGTCGAGCTGCTGCTGGCCGCAGATACGCCGCTGACATTTTTCCGGGATGACGACGGTACCGCCCTTACCTTTACGCAGGTTTTACAGCTTATCGGAATCATCATACCTCCCAACAAGCTTTCATTTATTCCCGATATCTCCATTCCTGTAAATCGTTCTATCCTTGACCGGCTGGCAGAAACCGAAGCTATCAACGAGCAGTGGACTTCCGACCTGAGCTCCCTTCGTGATGAGCTGCCTCTGTCTGCCGACAGGCTAAAAAAATATGCCGGGGAATACGATCCCCGTCTATTCAACCGGCTGTACCAGTATATTCTTTACCGTCAGCTGTGCTATGCTGATGACTTCGGTATTGACAGATTGACAGACTATGCCTGCCTTTCGGCCCAATACATATTCTGTGCCGCCGCTCTCAGAGGCGACCTGCCGGAGCAGATACGCCGCTGGTCGGAGCAGATAGAGTACTGTCCGGAGAATGTGGAGCTGCTGTTGACCGAGACTGTATCCGCTTCCTACCATCTATAAATTGAACAGCGAAAAAACTGGCGGAGTAACCACTGGTCACTCCGCCAATCCTTATTTCATTCAGAAAATTTGTCCCGGAAGCTTCAATTTCTCCTTATACGGAAAAGATTTATCAAAAGCTTCTGCTTCGGTTTCATCTATCAGATATGCATACGGTGTCGCGTACTCTCCGGTGATGCCGTCAAGATATCCGTCGATAAGCTCCCTGCACAAGAAAAACGAAGCATCTGCTCCTTCCGGCAGGCCATGATACCTTATACCGAAATTCTCCGCAAATGAAAAGCCACTCTTTCCATAGAAGTCAATGTTACCTTCAAAGCACAGGGCTCCGCATCCGGCTTCTGCCGCCTTCGCAAGCGAATAATCCAGGAGCATTTTGCCATACCCCTGCCTCTTCAGCTCATTGGCAACACAGACCGGCCCCATTGTCATTATGGGAATGCTTCTGCCGTCATCTGCCCTTATGACAGTCTTCACAAAGACATTCTGTCCGATGATTTTTCCGTCCTCTACCATTACGATATCCAGTTCCGGCACAAAATCACTATGTCCACGCAGCAAATGCAGCAGATAGTGCTCCACGCACCCCGGCCGATATACATTCCAAAAGCTTTCCCTTACCAGCGCTTCAACCTGCCGATATTCTTCTTTTCTTTCCAAACGAAATGCTATATTATTTTTATTCATTATTTTGCCTCCCGAATGTTGTTTTCTTCAACCGCTTTCCCAGCAGGAGGTTTGTTCTGACTGCAAGCAAACCTCCGCTAGGCTGCCGCAATCTCCACAGAACTGTAACTGTACTTACGCAAAAAGCACTCTCCTAAAAAATAAATAATCAACAGAAATAAGAGCAACGCTCTCAGCATTCTGCTTTCGCTGAGATCATAACAATAAAATGGTTAAAAATCAATATCCCTTCTGAGCTTCAAATCAAATTCACCGGGCAATACCACACATCCCTCTTATATGGCACCAATTCATCCGCCATGCATACCACCAGTGCCGGCTGAACATCAAACTCCCCTTTGAATTTCTCCAATACATCAAAGTTTCTGTCGGGATTTGCCGGACTCTTTCCCTTCTTTATCTCAATAGGGTAAAGTTTATGCCCATCTACTATCAGTAAATCTATTTCCTTTTTATCCATATCCCTGTAATAATATATGGGCGGGCGAATGCCTTCATTGTAATAGTGCTTGATTATTTCTGTCACCACATAGGTCTCAAAGAAAGCTCCATCCATTGCGCCATATTCAAGAGTAGCGGCATCCGGCCAACGACACAAATAAGCGGCCAGGCCAGTATCCATGAAATACATCTTCGGCGTCTTTACCAGTCTCTTGCTGATATTACTGAAGTATGGATGAAGAATAAATATTATTCCCGATCGTTCCAGTATCGTCACCCATTCCTTCGCTGTCGGGGCTGAAACACCAATACTCTTTGCTATATCGGCGTACTTCAGCTCCTGTCCGGTACGAGCCGCCATGAACACCATGAAATCATAAAACTCATTAAGCTTTCCAACCTGAGACAGCGCCTTTATATCCCGCTCAATATATGTGTTGATATAATCCATATAATAGCGTTTTACATCCAGCTCCGGCAAAACATTAGGTTTCGGCATACTCCCCTCATAAATTCGAGAAAACACCTGATGCACATCGCGCTGTTTTCTCCTCTGATGCCGCTGCCTCAACACTTCTATCTCCGGAGAGAACGGCTCCGCAGGCATTCCATCCAGTTCTTCCGTAGAAAAACCAGCTAATTCAAAAACTGCTACCCTTCCGGCAAGAGAATCAGCAATCTCCTTCATCATTACAAATTTCTGCGAACCGGTGAGCCAATACATTCCGGCATTATTCTCTCCCTTTAATGCTTTCATGTCTACTCGACGCTTTATCTCTAAAAGCAAGGAAGGAGCTCTCTGAAACTCATCGATTAAAAGAGGCGAGCCATAGGTATCAAAGAACAGTTCCGGGTCCGTCTCCGCCAGTCTCCGGACATTTACATCATCCATCGTTACATATCTGCGCGTCTTGTCACTCAGATGATACAGCATGGTGGATTTTCCCACCTGCCTCTGGCCTGTTACCATAACCACAGGATAGAGACTGCTAGCCTTCATTATTTCCTTTTCCATGTGTCTGGATATATAAGCCATAGCTTCACCCCTCTGCGTAAAATAAAGTGCAACTTTATTTTACGCAGAGGGGTGAAGAATGTCAATCCTTCCCCTTCGGACGGTTGAGTGTCATTCATCAGACCACAATATTTTTGTTTAATAAAAAGTCTCCACAGTCAGTCGTTTGCCATCCGTATAAAACACCACCGCTCCGTCCAAATCTGTACGCAATATCTGACAGCCTTGGGTTTTCAATCTGTCAAGCACAGTCTTGTGTGGATGACCGAAGCTGTTCTGATATCCGGCAGAGATTACTGCCGCCGCCGGATTAACTTCCCGAAGGAAAGTCTCCGAGGTAGAGGATTTAGACCCGTGGTGAGCTACCTGCAGCACCGAAGCCTTCAATTTCGAGGCCTCGGTCTTTTTATTATCACCGTATTGCGCCAGCAGCCCTTCCTCGCCTGCCGCCGGCAGGTCTCCGGTAAACAGGAATGAAACATCCCCCACTGTCACCTTTATCACCATAGAATATTCATTTCCCCGGCTGACAGCCTTATCGCTATTTGCCGCACCGGCGGCAATGATTTCTGCCCGCACTCCATCAATGTCAAAGACAGTACCGACTTCCGGTGATGATATATCCATCATCGCCCTTTCGGTGCCAGATAGATACATGGCGGCTGCATAGGCCTCCCGTCCCTCTCCGGCGGTTATCAGCCGTGCCTTTTCCTCGCGGCTCTGCCATCGCCACACAGCACCGGCTCCCCCGGCATGATCGGCGTGGGCGTGTGTCAGGAAAATATACTCCAGCTTATCAGGCATCACACCGCAATGCTTCAGATATGGCAGCACTACTCTGGCTCCTATATCAAATTCTCCGTCCAGCGTCCCGCCGGCATCTATCAAGAATGCCTTACCCCCTGGCGTCACCACGAGGGCGGAATTACCCTGTCCGACATCAATAAAATGCACCGAGACAACATTCTTTTCCGGCGAGAACAGCCACAGCAAAGCTCCCGTCGTGAGCAAGCTGACAACAACGGCCGATACCGCTCTCCTGCCAGGAAAGCTGTTTCCCTCCGAGCTCTGCCGCCGGAAAAAGCTCTTTGCCAAACATTCCCGACTTCTTTCCCAACAGAGAAGGCAAAGAATCAGGTAGTATCCCGCTGCTCCCCACAGAGAAAAGCTCGGTATATACACACTGCCGCCCGGCAAGTCTGCCAACAGAGCAGAAAGCTCTCTGACAGCACCCATCGCCAGCCCTGCTGTCACAAAGGCCAACTTCATGACGGGAGTCAGCACAAGCCCGAGCATTCCCCCTATCAGAGCTAGGGCGATAATAAAATCAACGAGCGGCACTACTAACAGATTGGCAATAAAGGATGAGAACGAGAACTGATTAAAATACCAGCCGATGACCGGAACGGTTGCCGCATTTGCTCCGAAGGTCACGGACAGACCCACAGCCAGCCAGCAGGGCAGTCCTCTGTCCTGCAAGAACGATGTAAGCGGTGGCGCAATGTATATGAGGCCGGCAGTCGCAAGAAAAGAAAGCTGAAAGCTGATGTCATATAGCCAGCGAGGCTGATAGACAAGCAATCCTGCCGCCAAAATCACCAGCAGTCTCCCGCCGTCCCGACTGTCCCCCCTCCCCCACGCCAAAGCGCCGAAAGCCGCCAGTGCCATAAGACCGGAGCGGACGACAGAAGGAATTAGCCCCGCCAACAGACTATATAAGACAACAACCCCGGTGAGTATCAGCAAAAGCAACCGCCGTTTCAGGTGAAGCATATTTCCCAGCCACAGAACAATTCCGGCGAGAAGTGCCATGTGAGAGCCGGACACAGACAGAATATGAACTATTCCAGTAAGAGTAAAGCTTTCCACCAATCGGCTGTCCAGCTCCCCGTAGCCGCCGAACAACATTGCCATCACAGCCGCCCGGTCATGGTCGGACACGGTTTCCCCCAGTCCCCGATTGTAATGGTCACGAAGCCGGGCCATCTGCCGCCGTAGCCTTAGCCACAGCGACAGTTCCTCTCCTGCCGGTTTTGTCACCAATTTCACGGCGGTAATCCTGCCGGATATTCCTTTGGCAGCCGCCTGACGGACTGTATCAATGCGCCCGGGATTTCCATAGCCCCGGATTGCCCGGAGTTTTCCATATACCTCTGCCCTGTCACCGATTTCCAGCTGTCCGAATCGGCCTCCTTTTTGCTGCATTATCTCAGAAACATACAATTTCCCGCCTGAGCGGAGATTATTGCCCGAATCAACGCGCACGACAAAGCGGCGGCGCAGCTTGCCATTAACGAGACCTATCTCCGGAGCCTCCTCAACCGTCCCCACGAAGCTGATCTGCTCTCCCGCCAGCGGCCGGTAGTCAGCCTCATGCAGCTCTGCTTCATAGCGAAGAAATCCTATCAGAAAAAATAATACCGCTATCGGGGCAAAGAAAAAAGCACTGCCCCGGAATGCAGCCACCCCGGACAATGCCAAAAGAAAAACAGCCAGTCCCCCCAGTACCGCCAACAGCGCCGGAGAAACCAAACCAGAATTATCAGCCAAAACAATGCCTGCCCCAAAAAGAAAGACAAGCGTATTCAAAAAGAAAAGCTGGTGCTGACCAAACCGAAACAGCGACTTCATCAGCGTCACCCATTCTCCTGCATCACAGGGCCAGTCTGCCCTTCATCCGTTCAAATCGGCCGGCACCGATACCCGGTACCTCCTGAATATCCTCAATCCGTCTGAAAGCTCCGTGACGGTTTCGATAATCCACAATCCGCCCGGCAAGAGCCGGCCCTATCCCCGGCAGAGTCCCCAGCTCGGCCGCAGTCGCACTGTTTAGTCTGACTATGCTGCCGTCCACGGCTCCCGACATCGACCCGACATCACTCTGCGGTACCGTTGACCGGCGAGGCACCTTTAAACCCGCTCCGTCTTCCACCGGCTGTGCAAGGTTCAGGCTCTGGCTGTCTGCCATTACCCCGAAGCCACCGGCTGCCTTCACAGCGTCCTCTATGCGGCTTCCTGCCGGCAGTTCAAATACGCCGGGCTGCTTCACCTCACCGGAAACAAAAACAATCAGCTTGCCCCCGGCTGCCGGAGAAGCTGACCTTGCCCCTGCCCTTCCGGCCGCAGAGCCGCTCCCTTGCGTCTCCCGGCCTTCCATCGCTCCCGGCTCCGCCGAAGAATGCACCGCCATACCGTTCATGGGTATCGGTCTGCCCTTCAGTCCCGATTCCGCTCCATCCGGCCACAAATAAAATATGACGCCCAATGCCAACGCTGTCAAAGCAAGCAGTACGGCTGCCTGTCGCTTAAACATTGGCATGGACGCCACCTCATCATTTCAAAATAAGCTTCCCAATTACTTAACAACCAGAACCGGGCACGGAGCATTCTCCAGTACATACTGGCTTACACTGCCGAGGAGCATACCCTTCATGGCACCAAGACCACGGCTACCCATGACAATCATGTCAACCTTCTGCTCGTTGGCAAAATCTACGATGGCGACAGCCGGTGAACCGGTCATGGTAAAATCGCTGGCTTTGACGCCCTCGGGAACCATGTCAAGGGCCTGCGCAATGATTGCCTTGCCGGCCTCAGCGATAGCCTCAAGCACCTTGTCAGTGAAGCAGGCATTGATGGAAAGCTGATTTACATTGGAAACCTGCAGGAACAGAAGCTCTGCATCCTTCACAGCCTGAACGTACTCAATAGCCTTCTTTATAGCTTCTGTTGCACTGGCCGAACCGTCGATAGGAACAAGAATCTTCTTCATAGCACACACCTCATTTATAAAATATGATTTGTAATGGCAAGTTATTTCCCTTCCACAAGTACTATTCGCTGTCTGGCTCCGCTTTCCTGCTTTATCTAAAACTTTTTTCAACCTCACCCACCGGCTTCGTCGGTCCCCCCTCCCCTTTGGGGAGGGTAAAGACCTTCCCCTTTGGGGAAGGTGTCAGCCCCAGGCTGACGGATGAGGTTTTCTAATAAAAAAACCGCCCATCAATGATGAGCGGCTGTACTGTCGGATGGTGGAGACGGTGGGGATCGAACCCGCGACCTCTTGCATGCCATGCAAGCGCTCTCCCAGCTGAGCTACGCCCCCGACGTGTGAGCACGTTGAGTATATTACAACTTTAGCAAGTATTTGTCAATACCTTTTCTTGAAATTCTAAATTCTTTTCAAGTAAGGAGAAACTCTCTGAATACCACATTGCCGTACTGCATTCCATGTCTGGTAAGACGGACGCCCTCAGCGTCAGAGATAAGCAGTTCCTTTTTCACCAGCGGCTCTATGACCTCGCCAAAAATCTCCTCCAGCTCCACGGAATATTTCTCCCGAAACCTCCGGCGGGAAATACCGGCTGCGGTACGGAGAGCAAGGAAGCAGAATTCCTCCATGCTTTCCTCGCGGCTCAGCAAATCATACCGAACCTCGTCCTGTCCAAGGATGTAAGGTTCCAGCTTGCCGGTGCCGGAAAAGCGGCAGCCGTATTCACCGCCCACGTCCCACGGCCCGTAGGAGTGAGCACCTGCTCCCATACCCAGATAAGGCACATCCTGCCAATAGCTGAGATTGTGACGACTCTCCCTGCCGGGAAGGGCGTAATTGCTTATCTCATAGCGGGCGTAGCCCCTACGGGGCAGTTCCTCTGTCAGGTAGTCATACATATCTCCTGCCTCATCTTCATCCGGCAGGGACAGCTCTCCGGTGAACCGACCGGCACACTGCATCTGCTGAAATGGAGTGCCATCCTCGATTGTGAGGCCGTAGACGGAAATATGGGACAAGCGCGGCTTCACCGCCATGGCTTCCTCTACCGAAGCTTTCAGATCATCAAGGCTCTGCCCCGGCAGTCCGTACATCAAATCTATGCTGATGTTATCGAAGCCGGCCTCCCCTGCCCAGTCCAATGCATAATGAGCCTGCTTTGCTGTATGAATGCGGCCGATATTTTTCAGCAGCCGGTCATCAAAGCTCTGGACACCGAAGCTGAGACGATTGGCCCCCGCCTCCCTAAGAAGGGAGAGATATGAGCTGTTGACGGTACCCGGATTTGCCTCTACTGTTATCTCCGCATCCTCATCCATGATGAAGGATTCTCTGATGAGAGAAATCAGTCCGGCCAAAGCTTCCGCTGGAAGAGCCGTAGGCGTACCGCCGCCAAAATAAACAGTCGATACGGTTCGGGGATCCTCTCCGTCCGACAGAAGTCCGCCCCGGAGAGTTATTTCCTTCCGCAATGCTTCAACATAGGGCTTCATCCACTCGCTTCGACCGGCGTAGGATACGAAATCACAATAAAAGCATTTCTGCCGGCAAAAGGGGATATGTAAATAAAGTCCACAGGTATTCATGTATCTTAATGCACCTTCAAAATCGCCATGAATGCTTCCTGCGGGACTTCAACGCTGCCCACTGCCTTCATGCGCTTCTTGCCTTCCTTCTGCTTTTCCAGCAGCTTCTTCTTACGGGAAATATCACCGCCGTAGCACTTGGCGATAACATCCTTACGGTATGCCCGGACATTGGTACGGGCGATAACCTTGCTGCCTATGGCGGCCTGAATTGGTATCTCAAACATCTGCTTGGGGATAAGCTCCTTCAGCTTGGATGCCAGCAGGCGGCCGCGGTTTGCCGCATTATCCACATGGACAATGGTAGACAGAGCGTCCACAGCGTCACCGTTCAGCAGGATATCCAGCTTCACCAGCTTGGACTCCCGATAGTCAGACAGCTCGTAGTCGAGAGAGGCATAGCCCCGGGTAGTGGATTTCAGCTCATCAAAGTAATCGTAGATAATTTCCGACAAGGGAATCTGATAGGTGAGCATGACTCTGTTTACATCAAGGTAATCCATGCTGATATAGATGCCCCGCTTGCTCTGGGACACCTGCATGACGGCACCTACATAATCGTTGGGGACGATGACGGTAGCCTTTACATAAGGCTCCTCGATACGGTCTATTTTCTGAGGAGGCGGCAGCTTCGCCGGATTGTCGATAGCCAGCTCCTCGCCGTCTGTCTGGAATACATGGTATATAACACTGGGAGCAGTCATGATAAGTTCAAGATTATATTCTCGCTCAAGTCGCTCCTGAATAACATCCATGTGGAGAAGTCCAAGGAAACCGCAGCGATAGCCGAAGCCGAGGGCAATGGAGGTCTCCGGCTCGAAAACCAGCGCCGCATCATTAAGCTGCAGCTTTTCCAAAGCATCCTTCAGATTGTCATAGTCGGAGCTGTCTACCGGATAAAGACCGCAGAAAACCATCGGCTTTGCACCGCGGTAGCCGGGCAGCGGCTCAGCAGCGCCATCCTCGGCAGTGGTGACGGTATCACCTACCCGGACATCGCTGACGGATTTCAGACTGCCGGCAATATAGCCGACATCACCGGCCTGCAGTATGCCCGTCTCCACCATCATGGGACGGAAGCAGCCGATTTCCGTGACATCAAAAACCTTGCCAGTGGCCATCATCTTCAGAGTCTGACCCTTTTTTATGGCGCCCTCCATAACTCGGACATTGGCCACAACGCCCTTATAGGAATCAAAATAAGAATCGAAAATCAGCGCCTTCAGTGGCTCATCGTTGCTGCCCTTTGGCGCCGGAATATACTTTACGATTGCCTCAAGAATATCACCGATACCCTCACCGGTCTTGGCGGAGCAAAGGACGGCGTTGTCGGTATCAAGACCGATGACATCGCGGATTTCCCGCTTAGCCTCTTCCGGCTCGGCACTGGGGAGGTCGATTTTATTGATGACCGGAATAATCTCAAGGTCATGCTCCAGCGCAAGGTAAACATTGGCCAGAGTCTGCGCCTCAACGCCCTGAGTGGCATCTACTACCAGCAGTGCACCCTCGCAGGCGGCAAGGCTGCGGGAAACCTCGTAATTGAAGTCAACATGGCCCGGGGTATCGATGAGATTCAACTCGTATTCTTCCCCGTCAGCTGCCTTGTAGTTCAGGCGGACAGTCTGCGCCTTGATGGTGATGCCGCGCTCACGCTCCAAATCCATGCTGTCGAGAATCTGGTCGGCCATCTCACGCTTTGTCAGCGTGCCGGTAGCTTCAATCAGACGATCGGCAATGGTGGACTTGCCATGGTCGATATGGGCGATGATGGAGAAATTTCGGATATTTTTATTCTGCATCTGCGAGTTCCTTCCTAAATATAGCTTAATTACTCATTATAATCTAAAATCCATTTATGAGCAACACAAAAGGGAGACGGCAAGGCCGTCTCCCTCCTTAATGTAATTGCAAGCTATGTTTCGCTTTCAATGAAGCAGTCTTTACTTCAACGCCTCTGCCAGCACATCAGCATTCTTTGCCATCGCCTTCAAATACGCATCCTTGTTTTCCGGTTTTGCTTCCCCCGTTACGCAGGGATCAAGCTGATATATCTTCGCTCCGGTCTCCCGGGCAACTGTCTCAGCAGCCGCCGGAGAATACTGAGGCTCTGCAAAGAGCGCCTTCACCGGCATCCCTTTCACCTGCTTAATAAGTGCCTCCAGCTCCTGCGGGGTAGGCTCGGTCCCCGGCTCGCGCTCCACCACATCCACAATCTCCAGTTTGAACTCCTGAGCCATGTAGGGGAATGCCTCGTGGAAGGTCACAATCTTCCGGTTCTTCAGCGGGTCAAGCTTTGCGTGCATATCCTGCTTCAGCCTGTTCAGCTTGGCGATATATGCCTCTGCATTCTTCTTATACAGATCGGCGTGCTTTGCGTCAGCCTTGGCCAACTGATCGGCAATGTTTTTTACCTGCTGAATATAGCAGGTAATTCCAACCCACAGATGAGGATTCGGCCCTTCGGCATCCTTCAGCATCGGAATGTCCTTCGCCGCCTCTACCACCTGCAGCTTCTTTTTGGACTCTGTTACCTTGGACAGGAAGCTCTCCATCCCACCGCCGTTGACGACAAAAATATCTGCGTCCTCAAGATGCTTCATATCCTCTACACTTAGCTGATAATCATGGAGACAGCCGGTCTGAGGAGCCGTCATGTTGCGTACATTCACACCGTCAATTCCATCGGTGACATTTATCGTTGCCACATACATGGGAAAGAAGGATGTAACAATCTGTACTCCTTCCTTTTTCTTTCCGCCGCCGCAGCCGGCAATAATCAGAGC
>JAFNYY010000024.1 GCA_017383125.1 Schwartzia sp. (in: firmicutes) | reverse complement strand
TCGAGAGGTCCCCTTACACCGATCCGAATTATGAGCCGGATTTCTCCATGTTCAACGAGAGCGTAATCAGGGCTCAGAAGGAAGCCGAGGCTGCACAGGCAAGCCAGCAGCAGCAGGAATAATTAAAATAAAACCCGATGGTCGGTATGCCGGCTGTCGGGTTTTTCTTATGGGTGAAAATGATTTGGTATTGCAGTTGTTTCACATTGGTATTACAATAAAAACAGCGAGGTGATAATATGTCTAAAACGGCAAATATCAATCTGCGGATTGAGCCGGCAGTAAAGGCAAAAGTCGAAGCAGTGTACTCCAATTTAGGATTATCCGTAACAGATGCCCTAAATGTTTTCATTCATGCCTCTATTATGGAAGGCGGTTTTCCTTTCCGTCCCCGGAGACGGGATTACAATGAAGAAACAAGAAGGGCAATTAGCGAAGCAAGAAAAATAATGGCTGGAGAAATTAAAGCAAAGCGGTATAAAAGTTTAGCAGAAGTCCTTGATGAGATTGATGCGGAGGATACGGATGCTTGAATTAGTTCTTACTGCACAGTTTAAGAAGGACTTAAAAAGAATACGAAAGCGAGGAGTAGATCTCGCGTTGCTGGATAAGGTTCTGGATTACTTGCAGAGAGAAGAGTCACTGCCGATGAAGTATCGGGATCACGCACTGACTGGAGATTATACAGGATTTCGTGAATGTCATATACAGCCGGACTGGCTGCTTATTTACGCAATAGATAAGGGTCAGTTAATTCTTACTGCTTCTAGAACAGGTTCTCACTCCGATTTGTTTTGATATAGGGAGGCGTTAATATGAAGTATTCAGAAGACCCCAATCGTCAATATCACATACAGGTGGCTGCCGGCGAGGTAGGCCGCTATGTCATCCTGCCGGGAGATCCGAAGCGCTGCAGGAAGATTGCCGCTTATTTTGATAATCCCCAGCTTATCGCCGACAGTCGTGAGTTCGTGACCTATACCGGTACCCTCTGGGGAGAGAAGGTCAGCGTCACCAGCACCGGTATCGGCGGCCCTTCCGCTTCCATTGCGATGGAGGAGCTGGTAAAGTGCGGTGCCGATACATTCATCAGGGTTGGTACCTGCGGCGGCATCCCGCTGGATGTAAAGAGCGGCGACCTGGTCATCGCCAATGCGGCCATCCGTCACGAGGGGACCAGCCGGGAGTATGCACCGGTGGAGTATCCGGCGGTTTCAGATTTCGCTGTCACCTCAGCCTTGGTGGAGGCGGCGAAAAAGACCGGGAATCCGTGGCATCTGGGAGTGGCTCAGTGCAAGGATGCTTTCTACGGGCAGCACAATCCGGAGATAATGCCGGCGGCTCGGGAGCTGCTGTACAAGTGGGAGGCGTGGAAGCGGATGGGTTGCCTCTGCTCGGAGATGGAGAGTGCCGCTCTGTTCATCGTGGCTCAGTTCCTGCGGGTGCGGGTAGGCTCCGTATTCCTTGTGGTGGCCAATCAGGAGCGGGAGGCCGCCGGTATGGATAATCCGGTCGTCCACGATACGGATATGGCAATCCGCACGGCTGTTGAGGCAATGAAAATCCTCATTGGGCAGGACAGGAAGTAACAAATCCTGTAATAAGAACAAGCAAAAATCTATTTTGTGTGTGATTTAGCCATCGACCAATATCACCTAGCGGAAACTCGCTTTTTGCGACTCCCTAAGCTCTGCCGTCGTTACACTCGGCAATCGCTAAGGTCGCATGCATGACACTCACTAAATTCGTCCTTCGCTTTGCTCGGACTTATTAAGTGAGTTAG
>JAFNYY010000023.1 GCA_017383125.1 Schwartzia sp. (in: firmicutes) | reverse complement strand
TGAGAGTCGGACAGGGCTCTTGCTTCCCTCAGCTCCCGGAGGCGTCCTGCTTTTGCCTCCTCCTCGCCGTAGTGGCTTTTGCGGCTGGGCTGTTTATTCTCGATAGCCTCTTTCATAGCGCCAAAGAGCAGGAAGAAGGCGAATATTTCCAGTCGGCCTATTACCATCAGGAGAGCACAGACAAGCTTCAAAAGAGGCGGGTAGTAGCTGAAGATCGCCGAAGCTCCGGACAGCTTCGCGGCTGCGGCCACGCTGGAGAGGCAGCCTGCTCCCAGCATGAAGGCTTCCATGAGGGGGAGATTGCTCACCAGCGAGATGAGCAGGACACCGATGAACAGTACGAACACGAAGAGGAAGAAGAAGCCCATTATCCTGTTGAGTATAGCAGGGGCGATTGACTGGCGGCCCAAATAAACGGGGGTATAGGCCCAGGGATGGAGAGTTTTCTTCAGCTCACCAAGGAGAGTCCTGCTCATGATGACGATACGAGCCACCTTCATGCCGCCGGAGCTGGAGCCGATGCAGCCGCCGACGAATACCAGGAGCAGCATACAGTAGCGGGTGAAGGGGGGCCAGGGCAGATACTCTGCGGTGGATATACCGGTGGTGCTGGCGAAGGAGATTGCCTCGAACAGTCCTCTATGTATGGCGTGAAGGGGACTGTACACTCCGTTGGCCCACAGGGAAAAGCCTATGAGGAGGCCGGCGGTGATGACGATTATCAGGAAGGCACGGAATTCTGCGTAGCGAAGGATGTTTTTCACCGATCGCCGCCGGACGGCTTCGTAGTACAGGAGGAAGTTTCCGGAGGACAGCAGCATACCCACCATCAGAGCGATGGACATAAAGACCTGGTTGATAAGGTCGGGGGCCATGAGATTGTAGGTGCCGCCGGAGGATACAACCACCAGAGCAAGATTGAAGGAGTCAAAGAAATTTGCTCCCGCCAGCAGGAAGCTCATCAGGAGAATGCCGGTAATCATCAGATAGGTAAGGCCGACCCGGGAGGCAAGGCGACCCATGGAGGTCAGCTGTCGGGACATAGGAGCACGGCTGCCCTCCGGCAGGACGAGACCGAAGGCACCGCCAAGGGGCAGCAGGACGGTGACGAGGGCCACGAGGATGGAGAGTCCGCCCAGCCATTGGGTGAGAGAGCGCCACAATACGAAGGCGTGGGGAATATCCTCCGGCAGTACGGACATACCGGTGGTAGTGAAACCGGATACGCTCTCTAAGAATGCATCGAGAAAATCAAAATAACCGGAGCTGTAGTAGGGGAGCATACCGAGGGTGGTTATGTAGAAGAAGAAAAGGGACAGCAGTACGGCTCCCTCGGCGATGGGGAGCATCCCCTTGCGCTTCTCGCCGGTGACGATGAGGACGAGTCCCAGACCGAAGGAGATGACGATAGTGATGGCGAAGGCGGAAAGTCCGCTGGAGGACAAGGCGGTGCCGACTGCTGTGCCGCTGCTGAATACGGAAAGGCTTTCCAATAGAGCATAGGCAAAGGGTATCAGCAGGGTCAGAGAGGCGAAGCTGATAAGACGGCCAAGAATGGCGGAAATAAGACGGTAATCCAAGTCGGCACCTCCTTTCTATATCATATAATCAATCTAATGACCTTGCCAATCTACGAAATAAGCTGAGGCCTTGCCATATCTTCAACCCTCAGTCAGCTTTTTTCAATGGGAGTCTTTTGGGAGCTGCTAAAACCTGAAAGCCTCCCCTTTAGGGGAGGTGGTCTGAACAGCAGACCGGAGGGGTGAGGGCAGCCATCGCCTGCAGGCGACCTGCACTTTACTTGACCGTCCCCTTAAAATATTCCATAACCTGATTGGAATATCGTGTATCGAGGATGAGGATGACGGTATCACCGGCGGACAGTACCGTGCTGCCGTTGGCGATATGCGCTTCCTCGTCGTGGACCACGGAGCAGACGAGGCATTCCTTGGGCAGCTGCGCCATGGACAGGGACTTGCCGATGACTGGAGCTCCACGCTGGACCTTTACTTCTATAGCTTCGGCTTTGGCGCCCTCCAGCAGGGAGACAGCCACGACACCGCCGCGGCGGGCAAAGGCCAGAACTTCGGCGGCGGACAGGAGACGGGAGGATACGGCTATGTCTACGCCGACCTTCTTCATCAGGTCGACATATTCGCTGCGGGCGATGCGGACGACAGTCTTTTCGGCGCCCATGTGTTTCAGGAGGAGGGCCAGCATCAGATTCAGCTTGTCATCCTCGGTAAGGCAGATGGCTACATCGGTATCACCGGCGCCTTCACTGTTCAGCAGGTCGATATTGGAGGCATCGCCGTTGATGATGAGGCTGCTCTTGAGGCGGTCCGCAGCAAGCTGGCAGCGCTCCGGGTCGCTGTCGATAATCTTCACCCGCAGTCCTTCATCCTCCAGCATCGCGGCCAGAATGCGTCCGGTACGGCCGGCACCGACGATGAGGACGCGGTTGATTCGCTTGGCGGTACGCTGGACGAAGCTGTTGCTCACCAGCTCGATGGAGGCCGGGTTGCCGACGAAATAGGCATTGTCTCCGGCCATGAGAGCATCGTTGCCGTGGGGGATTATCATGTGATTGTCGCGGAAAATCATTGCGGCCAGTACATCCCGGGGAAGTTTGAGATCCTTCAGCATTACCCCGTCAAAGCGGGAGCCGCGGCGAATCTTTGCCTCGAAGAGCCGCACCTTGCCTCTTGCGAAGTCCTCGACATCGAGGGCGGCGGGGGTCATGATATCCCGCCGGATTTCGCGGGCGGTAATCATCTCCGGGTTGATTATCTGGTCTATATGGAAGCTTTGCTTCAGGAACTCCTGCCCGTCACTGAAGAGCTGGGCATCACGGATACGGGCGACAGTATGGTGGACGCCGTAGCGCTTGGCCATGAGGGATGCTACCATATTGGTCTCATCGCTGTCGGTGACGGCGATGACCATGTCGGCTCCTTTTACATCCGGGTCCATGAAGAGGGTCTGGCTGGTGGCAGCACTGCAGATGGTGAGTACATCGAGAGTGTTCTTGGCCTGCTCCAGACGCTGCTCATCTATGTCGATGAATACTACATCGTACTGCTCATTGCTCATTAGCTCGGCAATGCTGTAGCCAAGTTTTCCGGCACCGATTACAACAACTCGCACGGTTTTCCTCCTGTATAAATTGCTTTTTAATGTCGTTCAAGAGAAATTTGTGGATAAATAGGGGACTTTTCCACAGTTATCCACATTTTTATTCACAATATCCACAGTTTCCTACATAGTTATGCACTGTGTTAATGGAAATTGTGTAAGTACATAAATGTTGATTGTGGGTTTCCTATGATGAATCGTACCCCAAGAATATAGTATGACGAAAACCCGCCTGCGCTGGATAATCAACACAGCGGTGCTAAGCTCTGACTGCGTATGCCTCTTGTCAGTCGCTAAGCACCGGTGTTGATTAACGGTTTTCTTACATACCTTATTCTTGAGGAGGCACATTAAGGAAATTTCATTTAATTTACAACCGATGACGGCTGATTAATTATCACAGAGAAATACGGAAGGTGTCTTCGAGGACATCTCCGATTGCAGAAGTGGCCTTTTTCTTGGGGCCGCGCTTTTTCAGAGAGGAGCGGTACTTCATGCACTCACGATAGATGTTGTCCTCCAGGGAGCCGGGGACGAGCTTCTCCCAGTTGCGGCCGTCGAAGGGACGCTCCTTGATGTTGTTGTCGGGGCGGCCTTCTACCTCCAGCTCCGAGAGGAACATTATCTGCTCCCGGTCCGGCCACAGCATATAGTGCTGGAGGAAGTAGGTCTGATCGATGACGACCTCCGTTTCCGGAGCCAGTCCGATGGGAAGCAGCTTTATCCACACCTCCAGGAGCTTGGTAGAGCCGGCGGGAGGTGTGGTGCGGCAGGAGGAAACGCTGTCAAGATAGTAATTGAAGCCGTCGTCACTGAAGAGATAGATGAAACGGCCCTTTTGTTCCTTCTCCTCATCATTGTCCTCATAATTATCGGCGGCGGCAGCCACAGCGGGCATCAGAGGGTTATCCACCAGTGTGATACGGTTTGCTTTATCAATGGGAAAATCGCTGCCGTGAAGCTCACCGGCGGCAAAGCTGCCCAACAGCATGGCGCTCAGAGCAATGGCAATCTTTCGCTTCATGATACTACCTCTTTCCTGAAAAACATCGTTATCCACGGATTAGCTGTCTTTGTAGATTTTTAAACAGAAGAATTTGCGGTTTATAAGGGATTTAGGATTTCATTGTGATGTCACTTTTTTGATTTCCACAATTAGTGAAAAAGTTTTCCACTTTTTTATCCACACGGTGTGGAAAAGTATATAAGGCATTCTTGAATCTGTCACCCCTCCGCCCTGCTGCGCAGGGCACCTCCCCTATAGGGGAGGCTTATGGCGTGGAAGGGTGATGGTCGGTCATAACTGTCTGTAAAGAAACCGTTATGAACGCCGGTGCTTAGCGATTGGCGAACGAAGTGATGACAGAGCTTAGCACCGCTGCGTGAATAAATAAGCGGAAGCGGGTTTCTGTCAGACAGTCATGACCGATAGTTATCCCTGCTTCTTCTCCCGCTTTATCTCGGCTGGAGTCCGGGGGAATTTTCCCGGCGTTCCCTTTACCTTCCTTATATATATGACGGCTCGCTTATCCTGTCCGTCGGTGGGGAGCTGCAGCTCCTTCACCTTGACGATTTCGCCGCCGAAAAGGGCGATTTTCTTTCGGGCAGCGGCGATTTCCTCCACATAGCCGGGACCCTTCAGACAGATGGCGAGGCCGCCGGGGGCCAAGAGCGGCAGCAGGTATTCGGAGAGGAGCCCCAGATTGGCTACCGCCCGGGCGGTGGCGATGTCGTATTTCTCCCGATGATCCTTGTGCCGTCCGGCTTCTTCGGCTCTGGCGTGGAGACAGGTCATATTCTCAGAGAGATGGGCCAGATGGTATTTATCCTTTTTCACTACTGGAGTGAGTTCCTCGGCAGAGGCTTCTGCTTCTTCGGCCATGCGGTAGCCTTCTTCGGCAATTTCACCCACGATGCCGGCGATTACTTTCAGCCGTTTCTGGAGGGAGTCCAGCAGGGTGACTGTCAGCTCCGGACGCATGATGGAGAGGATGACGCCGGGGAGTCCGGCTCCGGTGCCGACATCGATGTATTTGAGCCGGTGTCCGCCCCGCTTCTTTCGAAGCTGCTTGAACAGCTCATCGTCAATGGCGGTGAGGGAGTCGGCTACATTTTTCACCGCGAAGTCCTCGGGAGAGGTAAGGGCGGTGAGGTTTATAGACTCGTTGAGGGTCACTATCCGCTCGTAGTAGATCAGGAGGGCGGCAATCTGCTCGTCCGTGAGGGGCGGCAATCCCAGTGAATCTACCGCTCCCGTGAGATGGCGGAGAAATTCTTCTTTATTGACCATTTGCGATTCCTCGATTGTTCTTTTCCAGTGCGACTAAGAGGACGCTGACATCAGCGGGGCTGACGCCGGAGATGCGGGCGGCTCGGCCTACGGTCTCCGGAGCGATGGCGGTAAGCTTTTCCCTTGCTTCCTCCGAGAGGGCGGTGAGTGCGCCGAAGTCGAAGTCGGAGGGGAATTTCTTTTCCTCCAGCCGGTGCATTTTGGCTATCTGCTCTCGCTGCTTTTCAATGTAGCCTTCGTATTTTGCTTCGGTTTCCAGCTCGGTGATTATATCGGCCGGCACCTTCCCATAAGGTAGGCCCCCATTCAGGGGGGCTGTCCCCGAAGGTGACTGGGGGGTAAAAGACAGCTCGGCTGTCTCCCCGGCAGGTGAAGCTTTTTTACTGTGGGCGGTCAGCAGCTGAATGACGCCTTCGTATTCGGTCCCGTTTTTCAGCAGCCTCTTCTCGTCCTCAGCAGACCTACTGCTGTCAGCAGTCCACAGAGCGGCAACAATATCAGCCAAAGCCCGGAAGTCGATATCCTGCCGCTTCAGCAGCTCAAAGAGGCTGAGTCCGGATTTCGGCGGCTGATAGCCAAGCTCGCCAAAGACCGCAAGAGTTTCATTGTTGGGGGCGATGGCAATATTTTTCATTCCGGAGATAAGCTCTGTAAGAATGCTTTTCTTGGCGGAGAATTTCTCCCAGCGGGTGTCGCTGACCAGGCCGATGTCCCGACCAATCTCCGTGAGGCGGAGGTCGGCGTTGTCCTGCCGGAGGATGAGGCGGTATTCGGCTCGGCTGGTCATCATGCGGTAAGGCTCGTTGGTGCCTTTCGTCACAAGGTCGTCGATGAGAAC
>JAFNYY010000022.1 GCA_017383125.1 Schwartzia sp. (in: firmicutes) | reverse complement strand
GGCTTGAATCATCTTTCGTGTGAAAAAGTGATTCATGTTTGCTGCATTGTTCAGTTTTCAGAGAACACCCTGGCTCTTTTTCGAGCCATTCGCTTGACTCTTTCGTGTGAGTCAGCTTGCTTATAATAACTCAGGCTTTTGATTTTGTCAAGCACTTTTTTCAAGTTTTTAAAAATCATTTTTGAGTTATCATTTGTTGTTTTCGATGTTTGCTTGTTGCGTTCATCGGCAACGGTGCATATAATATACTTAATTTCGATTTTCGTCAAGAGGTTTTTTGAAAAAAGTTTAAAATTCTTTTGGAGGCCTATAATGAAAAAGGTTCTGACCATTGCCGGCTCTGATTCTTCGGGGGGTGCCGGTATCCAGGCTGACATCAAAACCATCACTGCTCACAAGATGTTTGCCCTCTGTGCCATTACTGCTCTGACTGCTCAGAATACCACAGGAGTTTTCGGCGTCCTCAACGCCGATGCCGACTTCGTCGCAGCACAGATCAATGCCGTGTTCGATGATATTCCTCCCGATGCTGTTAAGGTCGGTATGGTATCTACTTCTCCAATTATAGAAACAATAGCGGAACGGCTCACTTATTACAAGGTAAAACATGCTGTCGTTGATCCGGTAATGGTGGCTACCAGCGGCGCCCGTCTGCTGGAGGAATCTGCCGTGACCGCTCTGCGGGAGAAGCTTATTCCTGCGGCTTCGCTTATTACTCCCAATATACCGGAGGCGGAGATACTCGCTGATATGTCTGTTGTTTCCAAAGCCGATATGACAGCTGCCGCAAAGAAGATTGCCGATTTCTACAATGGTGCTATTCTCATAAAGGGCGGTCATTTGACCGATGATGCCAGCGACCTTCTCTATGACAGCTCATGTGACGAAGAAACCTGGTTCCCCGGTGTAAAGCTTGATTCCACCTCTACTCACGGGACAGGCTGCACTCTTTCCTCGGCTATTGCCTGCAATCTAGCCGACGGCATGACGCCGAAGGTGGCCGTGGCTATGGCAAAGCAGTATATCACCGAAGCTATCCGGCAGGCACCTGGATTTGGTAAAGGCAATGGGCCGCTGAATCACATGGTTACACCTTAATCTGGTGGTTTTTAATCCGCGAAAAACGCAAAAGGCTGTTATAGGACGACTCATCGTTCTATAACAGCCTTTTTCCTTAATGTAAAAATTTGTGAATAATGTCAGTAAGAAAACCGTTAATCAACGCCGGTACTTGGCGATTGACAAGCATAGCATTCGCAGTCAGAGCCTAGTACCGCTGCGTTGATTACCGAGCGAGAGTGGGTTTTCGTCAGACCTTATTCGCAAAGCATTTTACTCATATATTTTCAGCACATAAAATGTCGCCGTACCCCTCATGTAGAGCTTCCCCGTCTCCCGGTCGGTGACTTCCCCCTCGGTGACCATCGTATGATTTCCATCGTGTATGACCCTGCCTGTGGCTATTATCTCACTGCCCAGCGGCACAGCCCCAAGGAAATTCAGACTGCAGTCAAGGCTCACGACACTCTTGCCGAGGCTGAAGCAGGAACCGCCCATAGCCGTATCCAGCAGCGTGGTCGCCACTCCGCCGTGAGCAATACCGTGAACATTTGACTGACGAGGTGTTACCTTCAGTCCAAGCTTTACCTCGCCGGCTTTTATATCTACAACATAAGCTCCCAGCTCTTCAAGAAACGGATCCTCTTTTGGAAAATCTGCAAAGAAATCAAGCACTTCCTTATTCGGCATCTTTTCGCTCATTGTCATTCTCCCTTCCAAATTGACTATATTTTATAATACAGTCATTTCAGATTTTTCTCAATTCTTTTCACAATTTATGCTATAATAAATTGTTCTATCTAATGTGAAAGGAGAAATCCTATGAAAATAGAGAACATTGCCGCTGTCATCGCCGGTGAGCTGAGCGTAAAGCCAAAACAGGTCTCTGCAACGGCCGAACTGCTGGACGGCGGTGCTACCGTTCCTTTTATCGCCCGCTACCGCAAAGAAGTAACCGGCGAGTTGGATGAAACACAAATCCGCACAATCGAAGAGCGCCTCACCTACCTCCGAAATCTCGTCGCCCGTCAGGAAGAAATCAGAAACAAAATCGACGGGCAAGGTAAGCTGACCCCCGAGCTGGCAGCCGCTCTGGAGAAAGCCACAAAGCTGCAGGAACTGGAAGACATCTACCTCCCATATAAGGAAAAGCGCCGCACCAGAGCCACCATTGCCCGGGAAAAGGGACTCGCCCCTCTTGCGGAAATGCTCCTGACTCCGAAAGCCGCCGATGAAAACAGAGCTGTTGGCGAAATCGCAGCAGACTACATCGACGAGGAAAAAGGCGTGTCATCGACCGATGACGCCATCGCCGGTGCCGCTGACATCATCGCTGAAACTATCAGTGAAGACTCCGGACTCCGGAAGCTGCTCCGTCCTCTGCTCTGGCAGAACGCCGTCATCACCACCGCCATTGATGAAGCTGCCGATGACGAGCTGAAACAGACCTTCCAGATGTACGACAATTACAGTGAGCCAGTCCGTACTCTCCCCTCTCATCGCGTACTTGCGATAAACAGAGGTGAGAAAAAGGACGCACTCAAGGTCAAGCTGGAGGTAAACCACGAGGAATACATCCAGCGAATCATCGACAAATTTCTCCCCAGTCCGGCAATCGACAGCGAAATCATCAAGGCTGCTGCTGCCGACAGCTACAAGAGACTGCTCTTCCCCGCTCTGGAAAGGGAAATCCGGGGCCGCCTCACGGAAGCCGCCGAAGCACAGGCCATCAATGTATTCGGTGCCAATCTTCGCCGCATCCTTCTGGCTGCTCCCCTTCGCGGATATGTTGTCATGGCCCTCGACCCCGGCTACCGCACCGGCTGCAAAATGGCGGTGGTTGACGAGACCGGCCACATCATTGACCACGGCGTGCTGTATGTCACCCACAGCGACGCAAAGAAAAAGCAGAGCGGTGAAAAGGTGCTGTCCCTCATAAAAAAGCACGGCATAACCCTCATCGCCATCGGCAACGGAACCGCCAGCTACGAAACAGAAAGCTTCGTGGCCGAACTCATCAAGGAAAACAAACTCACACTCCGCTATCTCATCGTCAACGAAGCAGGCGCTTCTGTCTACTCAGCATCTCCCCTCGCCAAGGAGGAAATGCCGGAATACGATGTCACCATCCGCGGAGCCGTATCCCTCGCCCGCCGGGTACAGGACCCGCTGGCTGAACTTATAAAGATAGAGCCGAAGGCAATCGGTGTCGGTCAGTACCAGCACGATGTCAATCAGAAGGAACTGACCCGTGTCCTTGATGCCACCATCGAGTCAGCCGTCAACCATGTAGGCTGTGACCTGAATACAGCCAGCCCCAGCCTGCTCTCTCATATCGCCGGCATCAGCAGCACCGTGGCAAAGAACATTACAAAATACCGCAACGAGCACGGTGCCTTCAGGAAACGCCGTGAGCTGTTGAAGGTGCCCCGTCTTGGCGAAGCCACCTTCACCCAGTGTGCCGGCTTCCTGCGAATCGCCGGCGGCGAAGAACCCTTTGACAACACTCCTATTCATCCCGAATCCTACCCGCTGGCCGCCGCTATTATGGAAAAACTGAATATATCCACCGAAGAAATTTCCGACCCTAGTCAGCAGGCTTTCCTCCATACGAAAATCAAACGGGCTGAACCGGAAAAGCTGGCCCAGTCACTAAACGCAGGTCTGCCAACCGTCCGTGACATCCTCGATGCCCTGGTTGCTCCCGGGCGAGATGTCCGCGATGACCTGCCGAAACCCATTACCCGCCAGAGCATCGTGAAGCTCTCAGACCTGAAAGCCGGCACCATTATGACCGGTGTCGTCCAGAATGTCACCGACTTCGGTGCTTTCGTGGATATCGGACTGAAAAAAGCCGGCCTCATCCACATCAGCGAACTGTCAAGGAAACGGGTCAAGCATCCCCTCGATGTAATCGCCGTAGGTGATATCATCGAAGTAATGGTCACCGAGGTAGACGAAAAGCGCGGCCGCATCGGCCTGTCCAAAAAGCGCGTCCCCGAATCGAAATAACTGCATCAAAATTAAAATAACGGAGCTGTAAACTAATGAAACCAAGTGACTTCTCATTGAAAACTCCCCTGGATGTGGATTCTCTGGAGGCAAAATTCAAAGCCACCCTGCAGAAAATCGCCCCGCCCCGCAGCGGAGATATCGCCGCGGTAACGGAAACCTTCACCGCGGCCGGCTTCGGACGGCAGGAACTGGGAGCGCTGCTTGATGTAGTGGCATCCTACACCTCCATAACCGGCGACCGGCATCCCCAAATACCGCAGAAGCACACCTTCATCTGCTGCGCCGACCATGGTGTCTACGCAGAAGGAGTAAGCGCCTATCCGCAGGAAACTACCCTCGGCATGGTTCGCAACTACCTTATATCCAAAGGCACCGTAGCAAACGCCCTGTCCAATTTCTGCAAATCAGAAATAACTGTCATCGACCTGGGTATCAACTTCCCCTCCCATGACATCCCCGACCTGCTGAACTGCCGCGTTGCCTCCGGCACCCAGAACATCGCCGACGGCCCAGCCATGACCCGTCAGCAGGCTCTGCAGGCCATTGTCACCGGCATCGAACTGGCAGAAGCCGCCGTGGAAAAAGGCGCCCGCTGTATGCTCCCCGGCGAAATGGGTATATCAAATACCACCAGCTCCGCTGCCATCGTCGCTACCGTCTGCGGCCTCACCCCCGAAGCCGCCACCGGTCGGGGAACCAACATCTCCGACACCCGCCTCGCCCATAAGATTGAAGTGGTGCGGCGAATCCTTTCTGCCAACAAACCTGATGTCAATGACGGCGTGGACATCCTCAGTCATCTCGGCGGATTTGAGCTGGGAGCCATCACCGGCATCATTCTCGGTGCTGCTGCCCACCACTCCTTCGTAATACTGGACGGCTTCAATACCGGAGCCGCCGCCCTCATGGCTGCTGCCAGCTGTCCCCATATCACAGGCTACCTCATGACCTCTCATCTGGCTGCCGAGCCGGCCCACAAAGCTACCCTTGAAAAGTTGAATCTTCATCCCTACATGGATTTACGGTTCCGACTGGGAGAAGCCACCGGCTCTTCAATAGCCTCTCGTCTAATTGACATAATGGTAGCCGCCTACAACGCACTGACCTCAGAAAACGGCAAGAATCCTACGGAAGAAATAATTCTTCCCCTTTCCTCTCTCGGCTTCTCCCTTCCGGCTGCTGGCAAATCACTCCCCGAAGGTATAGCCAAATTCAGTGACTCAATCCCTGCTCCGGATGAAGAGCTTCGTCAAAGCTGTCAATATTATCTGGACAATCTGGCAAAGCCCATCCGCTGCTGCGGTCGTCTGGAG
>JAFNYY010000021.1 GCA_017383125.1 Schwartzia sp. (in: firmicutes) | reverse complement strand
ATAGTATTTCTCCCTCGGTTGGCTGCGTAAGCGTTGTCAGCATTCTTACAGTGGTAGTCTTACCCGCACCATTAGGTCCCAATAGCCCGAATATTTCACCTTTATTTATGGTCAGCGATAATCCGTTCACAGCAGTTTTTACAGCAGCCTTTCCGTCCGGCCCCATATGCTTATAACGCTTTACAATATTCCTTAATTCTATCATCAACTATACCTCAGATATTGTTAATCGTCCGGGCAAAAGACACTCATCGGTTTTCTTTTCTGATTAAATAAATTGCTACCCCAACGGGAATAAACAGCATGACAGCCATCAGATACCCGGTGCTGTCGATAAAGGATGCCAGGAAAGCCGCACATACTGTCAATGCGGAAAAAATCGGCAACAACAATCTGTCTGCGTTCGTTGGACTCCAATCAGCTTTACGCATTGCCTTCTGTCCCTGATGCCGACGAGCATGAACATAGAAGCCGCTTACCAGCATTCCCAGAGATAACAGCAGATAAATCCCCCACATCATTCCGGCAGCTCCATTCATCGACCATGTCCTGTGAATCTGTGTCATTCTGGCCAATAGTCGTGCTGCCGGCGAAGGCTTTACCGCAAAAACATTTTCTCCGTCGGGACGCATCCCCACAAGCTCTACCGCATTATATCCTGCAGAGCCATAAGGGGAACCCGTCAAATAAAAAGAGAAAAACTCCTTTTCCCCGTTCGGAAATTTTATTGAAAGAAGACGATATTCATCGGCCGGATAACCTTCCCTAAGCCGGCGCAGTGCTTCAGATGGGAGCAGTACAGCACTGGGAGGAACCTGTCCGTAATCAGCATCTATTTGTCTAAAATATTCTGCAGCCTGCTCCTCATGCTCCTTTATATCTCCTGTAAAAATACTGACAGCAACAGGCACAAGAATGCCCGAAAAAGCCAGCAAAAATACGAATGAACCAGCAACTACTCCTGTAATGCGGTGAACATCAGACCAGAATGTTCTCGAACTCTTTTGCGGAGCAGTAATTCTTCCCAGTGGTCCCGTACAGGAAAAGCCATGGAAAATAAAACCGGTTATAACCGCTAACAAAGCTAAAAGCATGGCAATTATCCAAACCGGCTTCAACCATTTGAAAATTCCTGAACCAACATGAACATTGCGGGATATTTTTAAAAGATTTCTCAAGAGTTCAGAGCGATATACAGGCAATCCCGCAGGGTTTACAGTCTTCAGTTCCACATTGTAATTATAGATTTGCCCTCGGCCTTGTTTTTCATTGGCAGGAATGCTGTCACCGACGATATCCTTCCCCTTTTCCGGCTCCAGGCGATATTTAAGCAACCCTCTTTTTGTATCCGGAACAACTTCCAAAACCTTCACACCTGGAAAATGACGGTCAATTTCACCTAATCCATCCATCAGATGCGGCCACAGACTTTCAGCGGTGCTGCTTTTGCCGACAGCAGGTTGTATGCCCATATTATTCCACTGTGAGATTGAATCCCTGCATAGTAGTATAAGTCCGGTAAGGCTGAGAATCATTAAGCACAGTCCGGATATCAGACCGGTCCAAATATGCAATTTATATATCAATTCACAATTCTTCCGTATAAATCGCTTTAAATCTGTGATAATAATCGTCTCCCCCCTTCTCTATACATGTCCAATCTGCTTATTATAACATAAAGGCATCTATTTTGCGTAAAATCTTACAGCTTCCTTTCTGTCAAGCAGGAATAAATATGCTTCATCCACCGGTCTGCCGGTCAGCATTTCTATTGACTCCTTATACAGTTCAAACCGACTGCGGCAAATTTCCGCCCATTGACTGGTTGGCTTTCATTGCAAGGCTTCTGAATCCAAATACCTGAGCACCCACAAAACCGAATCCATTCTCTTCACCCATAAATTCCGCCAAAGAACGCTCCACACGATAAGTTTCATGCTCCGGAACAATAATGAACAACGGATTAGACAGCGGAGCAGACTTCATCTTCTCCGCCATGGCAGAAAGGCAGCGATATGTCTTACCGCTGCCGGCCCGTCCCATAATGATTTCGATTTTGCTGTCAGCCATGGATTTTCTCCCTTCCCCTCCGGCTATTTCAGCGTAACAATGGTTGCTCCGCTGCCGCCTTCATCCTCACGGGCAAAAGCATATTCAGATACGGCCTTGTGTTCAGCCAAATAACGGTGTATACCCTGCCTTAGCTGTCCGGTTCCTTTTCCATGGATAATGTTAATCTGTTTCAGACCAGCCAGCTGGGCATCATCAATAAACTTATTAACTTCAGGTATAGCATCATCTACCAGATATCCTCGCAAATCAAGCTCAGTACGAGCAGATTTTACTTTACTGAAATATATTCCGGCGTGCTTTGCGCTGCCGTCCCCCTTTTCCTCTCTGGGTCCCGAAACGAAGTTACAGCTGCCGGCACTGACCTTGGTACGCATACTGCCAATTTCTACGGTCAGCTCGTCACCCTTCACTTTGACCACTGTCGCCTTTTGGCCAAGCAGCGGCACATAGACTATCGCCCCAATGACAATTTTATCTACGTCCACCTCTTCATTATAGGCGGCTGAAGGTCTGGCTTCAATTCCAGGCATATCGGCAGATGCTTCTCTCAAACGCTGACGGGCTTCTTCTATTGCCTGCTGGCGTTTTTTTATGCCCTGATCGTTATATTGTTCCTTTAGGTCTTTTATGATTTCAGTGGATTCTCTTCGTGCCTTCCTGACGATTGCCGCGCTTTCCTCTTTTGCCTTTCTGATAAGGTCTGCCCTTTTCTCAGAAAGCTCTGCCTCCAGCTTCTTTATCTTTTCTTCCTGATCCCGTAGCTGTTTTTCACGGCTTCTTAGCTCATCATTTTTCTTTTCATAGAAGCGTCTCTTGCTTTCCAGCTCAGACACGACCTCTTCAAATCTCGCATGCTCACCTTTAATAAAGCTGCCGGCTCTTTCGACTATTTCCTTATCAAGTCCCAATCTACGACTAATGGCGAAAGCATTTGATGCTCCCGGTATGCCAATAAGAAGTCTATAGGTAGGACGCAATGTCTTTACATCAAATTCCACACAGGCATTCTCAACGCCAGCCGTCTTATAGGCAAAGGTTTTCAGCTCAGAATAGTGTGTTGTAGCAAGAATAGAAGCCCCTCTTGCCAGCAATTCCTCAAGGACAGCAGTTGCAAGTGCAGCACCTTCAGCCGGATCGGTACCGGCACCAAGTTCATCCAGAAGCACCAAATCCTCATGAGTTGCCTTCTTCAAAATAAAGACAATATGCTTCATGTGAGCTGAGAAGGTAGACAGACTTTGCTCGATGCTCTGTTCATCACCGATGTCGGCGTATACCTCCCGATAAACACTAAGCCGTGAGCCACGCTCTGCCGGTATGAACAGACCGGACTGTGCCATGATTGAAAGTAGACCAAGAGTTTTCATTCCAACGGTTTTACCGCCGGTATTCGGTCCGGTGACCAGAAGCAGTCTGTAGTCATCGCCAAGTCTAATATCTATGGGTACAGCTATTGCTCTGTCGATAAGCGGATGCCTTGCTTGTTTTATATCGGTCAGTCCGTCATCATTCAGCTCCGGCTGAGAGGCTCCCATCTCTCGGGCAAGCTTTCCGCATCCGAAACTAAAGTCTATGAAAGCAAGTGTTTTTAGGTTTTCAAAGATTGCGTCTGACTCCTTTGCCACCTCACGGGAAAGGGAGGAAAGAATCCGCTCCACCTCTCTCCGTTCCGCCAGAGTCAATTCCTTTATTTCATTGTTTCGCTCTACAACCGCCATCGGCTCAATGAAAAGTGTAGAACCTGTGGAGGACTGGTCGTGAACGATACCGGGAATACTGCGTCTGTACTCTGCCCGCACAGGCAGGACATAGCGATCCCCACGCATACTTACAATAGTTTCCCGGAAAACCTTCTGATTATCCGGATTATGAAGTATCGCCTGAAGAACTTCCTTTATACGCTGCTCGTTTGCTGTTATTCCCCGACGAATACGAAGCAGATCACTGCTGGCATCATCCCGCAGGCTGCCGTGTTCATCAATAGTGTCATATAGACGACGGGTAAGATTTCCCAGTATCTCCAACCCATGCGCTTTTCCCCTCAAATTATCGCAGTCAGTAAGGGTATCAAGCTCTCGGAAAAAAAACTTAATCTGCTTCGTAGCATCAAGAGTCTCCCGAATAGTCACGAAATCTTCCAACTCTATTGTTGCACCGAGCTTTGCTCGCTTGACCGCTGCTCGGAGGTCATGAATCCCACCCAACGGTGGATTTACTACTGCCAGCACCCGCAAAGCTTCAGCCGTAGCCTCCAGTTTTTCCTTTGCTTCGGAAAGACTGCCGGCCGGGGTTAATTTGACCGCAAGATTTTTAGCCAAGGACGAGCCGCATTGTGCTGCAAGCATCTCCGTTATTTTGTTATATTCTAATATTTTCAGTATTGTTTTGTTCATGTCTGTTTACTGGAAACTACCTTTCAAAAATCTCACGCTATCAAAATACCCTCAAAGCAGCTCTATAGCTGTCTGCTTTGAGGGCAGCTTGTCAATAAGTT
>JAFNYY010000020.1 GCA_017383125.1 Schwartzia sp. (in: firmicutes) | reverse complement strand
TTGTATAATGAACTTGAACAGTTAATCAAAAAAATAAAAATCCATAGCGGCTACCTGTGTTAGAATGGTTTTGCTAGAAATCATCAACAAATGAGCAATCACTATGGATCAATCCCATTCTAACACAATTGAGACTTCACGTAAGCCAGGAAAGCACTTAATTTTGGATGAATGGGGGATAATTCAGGCACTTCACCAGAGGGACATTCCCTGCGTGATATTGCAGCTATCGTAGGCTGTGCACACACTACCATATACAATGAAATTCGACGGGGAACACCCCATCCTAAAAGCAATCGTGGGCGTAGACCACAGTATACAGCCAAGCGTGGGCAGAAAGCCTATGAAGAACACCGGAAACACTCTAGGAAACCTCTGAAAATTTACTGTGATGATTGTGAACCATTCAACCAATGGATGGTAACGCAAGTACGTGAGAAGCGTTGGTGGATACAACATTCTCCTAGCTTTAAAGCCTGGGGACAAAGGTGTATTTTGCACATCCATACAGTTTCCGGGAACGCCATCAGAATGAACGCCACAATGGTCTACTGAGAGAGTACATACCTAAAGGTATTTCTATAGAGCAGTATACGGATGATGATATCCTTGATATGGCAGATACACTTAATCAGCGCCCACGCCGCATTTTGGACTATCATAGTTCATCAGAGTTGTTTGAAGCATTTCTTGATGAAGTCTACGCTATTGATAATATTTCTTGATTAGAAAATGTTTAGTTTCAACTTGCAATTTACGTTTGTTCAATTTCATTTTAAAATCTACCATCTAAAAAGGGAAAAAAGAAACAGGATAGTCAGATTGGAAATATCCTCTGGCTATCCTGTTTCTTTTTTCTGTATAAGTTACTTGAACATCTTGTCCAGCGGGTTGTCCTTGAAGAGTTTACCCTGCTCGATATAGCGGTGAACCATCTTCTCGGACTTGTGCCGGGTCTGCTTCATGATACCAAGGGTTGTGACATCATGCTGAGCAGCACTGGTGGCGAAGCCGCGGCGGAGACTGTGACCGGAAAATTCCTTGGGGTCGAGGCCGGCCTTCTCCACATATTCCTTTACGATGTTGGCAACGGATTTATCCGAGAGGGCGCCATTTCTTAGCCTACCATTTTTGAGGACGCTGTGGAAGAGGGGGCCGGACTCCAGTCCGGCGGCGTCTATCCATGCTTTCACGGCTCGTACCGGGCAGATATCCGGCTCGGGAGCAAAGGGGATGGCGATAGTGGAGCCCTGACCTGTCTGGTCGCCCTTGGCTCTGGGGATGAATACGATGAGTCCCTGGGGGGTGAAGGTCAGGTCCTCGATGGTGACAGCCACCAGCTCGGAGCGGCGGAAGGCTCCGGCAAAGCCCAGCCAGAGGAGCGCTCTGTCCCGCAGGTGAGTCAAATCGTCGAAGCCACGGAAACATTGAGACAGGAGCTTTATTGTTTCCAGCAGGATTGGCTGCTTGCCCTTTTGGAAGGTACCCTTTTCCCGGCGTATGGAGCGCATAGCCGCAGAGACGAGGCCGGATTTGGCAGGATTGAACTCCCGGTCGTAGCCGGCGGAGATATGATTTTCGCTGATGGCGGTTATCCGTCGGGCCACGGTGTTGGCCTTGGCGTTGTCCGCCAGGTCGTTGATGTAGTTTACGATTGTTTCCGGCGTGGTGGGCAGGACAGGGGCGTCCTTTGACCTGCACCAGTCGCAGAAATCACGCCAGTCGGCACTGTAGGCCTTAATTGTATTCTCAGCCCGGTAGCGTTCCATCCGCAGACGGCTTTTTTCCGTGAGGGCAGTATTGCTTTCCAGTACCGGACTGTTTTGTATCTGGAAGGATGGGTCGTAGTTTTTATCCATAGTGAAGATTATCCCAAATATTTTACCAGCAGCTCATGGAGCCGGGTGAAATCCAAAGGCTGGGCTATATGCTCGTTCATGCCGGCCTGCCGCGAGGCCTGTACATCCTCGGCGAAGGCGTTGGCGGTTACGGCGATTATGGGGAGCTTCCGCACATAGTCAAGGGGCAGTGAACGGATGGCCGCGGTGGCCTCGTAGCCGTCCATGATCGGCATTTGTATATCCATGAAAATAATGTCGTAGTAGCCAGAGGGAGATGACTTCACCATCTGGAAGGCTCTCAGTCCGTCGTGGGCATGCTCCACGGTTAGGCCTACCATAGAGAGAGCCTCACCGGCAATTTCGGCGTTGAACTCATTGTCGTCTACCAGAAGTGCCCGCTTGCCGCAGAAGTTGTCCTGCTGCAGTGCATCCAGTACGGAGCCGGAGGATTCCTCAGACTTCGGCCCGTTCAGCAGGTCATCAAATATATGGAGGAGCCGTGAACGGAAGAAAGGCTTGACGAGGAATGAGGTGGCGCCGGCTTTCCTGACCTTCTCGGCGATGTCAGGCTGGTCGACGGCGGAGCTGATGATAATCGGCAGAGTCTCGTCCACCTCGTGCCGGATGGTGCGGATGGCGTCGTCGATATTGAAGTTCGGCAAATCGCAGCTGAGAATGACGGCGAAGAAATCCTCATGCTGAAGATGTCTGGAAATAATCAGATCAATAGCTTCCGCTCCGTCGGAAGCACTGTCACAGCTCAGTCCCAGAGAAGAGAGAGTCTCAAGGGCGCTGCGGCAGAAGGCATTGTTGCTGTCAGCCACGAGTACGCGCTGTCCGGCCAGAGAAGCGAAGGTCATGCTGTCCAGCTGCTCGGAGGAGGCTGCGGCTTCAAGGCGTACGGTTATGGTATAGGTCAAACCGTCGACCTTGATACTGCCGTTCATGAGCTTCACGATGTCGTTGACGATAGCAAGACCGAAATCCGTGGGAAGCCCCTCGGTGGCTGGGGCGGGAGAATAGCAATCTTCATATCGGGATAGTAGCAGAAGAATGTCACTCCCGAGTCAACCAGTATTTCGGTAATGCTTTTCGGGTTTATCGGCACTATCTCGCAGCCGTATTTTTCTCTGATTCTCTTTATAATTGCTCTTTCGGTCATGCAAATCAGTCCTGTCAATGCAGAATGAGGAATTAGAGATTTTTCAGGGTATCAATGGCCAGCTGGTAATCGGCGGTCACTCGGGGCAGCAGCTCAACGGCGGTGGCAAGGTCGCCGGCCCGGAGATGCTCGGTGATTTCGCTGACACTGCTGTCGAGCCGGTCGAAGGCCAGATTGCGGCAGACACCCTTCAGCGTATGAGCCTCACGGAAGGCGGTGTCGGTGTCGCAGGCATTTATGGCAGCGACCATGTTGTCATAGCTTTTGTCAGACGGAAACTTCAGCACGAAACGCTTTATCAAAGCATCGTTCATCAGGCGGCCCAGCGCCTGCTGATAATTCCCGCCCAGTGCGGCGTAGCATTCCTCTATAGTCATATTATCCACCTCAGGTTTATTTCATATTTATTTAAGTATAAAAAAATGAAGCATAGAAATCAATGGATATTCCGTTGGGATTGAGTTTTTTCGGGGAAAATTTTTTTGTAAATTCGTTCAAAAGAAGATAATTTGCGCTATAATTAAAATTAAGTAGGTGTCTGGATTTTTAGCAGATGGATTTTTGACGAAAAATGGTTGGGAGGTGTGAGGATGAACGGTTTTGTCCGCGTCTTTGCACTGCTGCCCGGACTGGTTCTTACGACGGAGCTGCTGAACAGGGCAGGGGCCGACTGGTTCGGGGCCTATATAGCCTCGGTACTCACCGTCTGCCTGTCGGTGGTCCTGTCGGAGCGGTATATCATTGCTCCGGAAACCGCTCTCACCGCAGAGCTTGTCTTTTCTTCCGTGTTCATTATGGGACTCGGTCACGGTGCAGCCAAGGTGATTCTGCTTTTGGGTGCGCTGCTGGCGCTACCGGTGGGAAACCTGCTGACCCGCTGTACGGAGCGGCTGCGGGGAATCATTCTTTATGCGGCTTTGCTGGGCCTCTCCCTGCTGCTGCTGTCCATGGGTCTGAGTCAGGGTGGCCTTATCCGACCGGCGGTGATGACTCACAGTCAGGTGGGCAATATGCTGGCCCCCGATGTACTGGTGACATTGTTGACACTGCTGGTGATGGGACTGCTCCGGTCTGGGAAATCAACCGGAAGATATACCCTTGCAGGGGGTCTGCTGTTCGCTGTGCTGCTGGCGGCAGGGGAGGGCTTCCTCGATTTTGATTATGGCATTTTTGCTCTCCCGGGGGCAGCGGATATAGGAAAGGTCTGGTTTGCCTTCGACTTTCCTGCTGCGTGGGAAATAATCATGACATCACCGGGAGATATTATCCTGCCGGCGATGACGATTGCCGTCACGATGGTGACGATGACTGAGGCTGTCTGTGGGACAGACGGACTTCTGACCGGAGAAAGCGGGCAGAATGCTGACCAGCAGCAGTCGGAGATAAACGGGAAATCCTCGCTGCTTGGTGTCGTGTCCGCCTGTCTTGGCTCCGGCCCGGCGGCTGTCTCTCCACTGTCGCTGCTTGAGTGCGGGGATGATCGGACAAAAGGTCGCTGCTGCCGGTATGGCATGGCGTCTGCGGCAATTCTTATGCTTTTTTGTGCGCCACTGGCTAGAAGCATGGCAGAGTGTCCGGGAATCATTGCCCCCTTCTTCCTTTGGCTGGGCGGCTCCCTGACTATCCGCTGTCTCGTGAGACTGGCGAAGACAGGGGCAGAGGGCGAAGCAGCTGCGGAAGGAGCAATAACAGTCGCGGCAGCAATGCTGGCGGCTTGCGGCAGCAATCTGACTGCCGGGATAGGAGCGGCGGCGGTGTGCTATATCGTCCTGCAGCTACTCAATAGTCGGGGCCGGGATATCACTGCGGCTGAGTGGCTTATTACCGCCGGTTACTTATTGTATTTTTCATCATACTGTTTCTGATGTTGATTATTTTTTACGAGGTCTTGAATATGAAGAAAAAAAGTATCGCTGCCTGTGCGGCAATGGCTTTCGTTGCCTTCCCGATGTTTGCTCAGGCGGCAGAGCAGACGGCTGCGGATGAGCAGGCTGCCAGGCCGATGGAAAATGCCGTGATTGCGGAGAATGCTCCGGAGTCTCAGACTATCCGGCTCGGCGACCGGAAACCGGCGGGCAGAACAGTTGTCGTCACCGAGCCTGACCAGAGAGCCTCTGTAAAGGAAAAGCGCCAAAAGGAAGAGCAGAAGGCAGAAAAGGCAAGGGCCGCCGAGGAAGCCCGGAAAGAGAAGGAGCTGCAGCGCGAGAAGCGGCGTATGGAGAAGGAAAAGAAAAAG
>JAFNYY010000134.1 GCA_017383125.1 Schwartzia sp. (in: firmicutes) | reverse complement strand
TCTCTACCGGATTGATGAGTTCCTGCAGGCCATACGGAGCGTCAGGGGCAGCGATGCCCCCGAATATCTCTGCGGCCCGGCGGTAGGCGAGTGGATATACGAAGAACGCCTGCGGCTGGTAAAGCGGCTGCTGAGAAAATATAAGAATTGAAATTACGGTATGGCATAAATAAAAAGGAGACGGCAAGACTGTCTCTACCCTAATGTAAAAAAATAAAATGCATTCCTTAAATAAACCGTTTATCAACGCCGGGACTTAGCGACCTGCGAGCATGCGTGTGACGCAGGAGCTTAGTATCGTTGCGTTGATAATCGAATGAAAATGAGTTTATGTTGGAATATTTATGGTTAATAAAAAAAGCTGTGAATAAAGTCTGACGAAAACACGCTTGTGCCCGGTAATCAACACAGCGGTACCAGGCTCTGACAGCGTATGCTGCTTGTCAATAGCCAAGTACCGATGTTGATTAACGGTTTTCTTACAGACTTGATTCACAGCATTTCACATTAAGGAAGATACGGCTTTGCCGTATCTGTTTAACTTTCCGCCCGCCAGCTGTTAATATCGTCTCGCAGGCGTTTGGCAAGTTCCTCATCGAACATCACCGGCTCCGTACAGGAGTCGGGATTTTTTTTGTATTCCTGCCATGCAGCCATGGCCCGCTCGCCGTAGGCAACTGCCATCTGGACATCACCGGCGGCTCGTAGGGCCACGGCCCGGTCCGCCCAGAACTCCGGTACCTGAGGGAACAGGAGAGTGGCTGTTTCGGTAACCTTCAGCCGGTCGGTCAGACGCTGGGGGAAATGATTCAGACAGCGGATGAGGACTCTGGCGCTTCTGGAGCTGAAGGTGCCGTTGCTGGCCAGCTCCGGGATTGAGCGGCGCACATCAAGGTCGGCCTCGGCGAAATTCATGGCTGCCGCGTAGTCATGAAGCCCCTCGTAGGTCTCGGCAAAGTATCCGTACAGCTGCCAGGCAAGAAGCTCCGCCAGCTGAACACCCTGCTTATCACCGGCGGCCTCTGCCTCGTCCCTGTCCTTCTGACAGGCGGCCAGCCGGTCTTTGAGGATAGAGAGATTGCGTCGCGCTTTTTTCTCGGACACGCTGCTGCGGTAGCCGGTGTGGATGATGAGCAGCTCATTGGCGGTGACGGTGGCCGACCGTGGGAAGCTGCCGTCGGGCATCATCGGTGACTCGTGAATAGCACCCTCGTAGCGGATGCCGGCGGAGGTGCGGAGCAGGCGGCTGCCGAAGGAACGCAGCAGCAGGGGAGCGTCGGCACCCTTTCCGTCTACATTGTCGATGGGCAGAGCTATGAGGTCGATAGGAGCCGATGTGGCTTTCACAGCCAGCTGGGGAAGATTCTGTCTGGTACGGGGAGAGAAAAACTCATCCGCATCAAGGAAGATAATCCAGTCGGAATCAGGAGCGCAGTCATCCACCAGATCGAGAGCAAAGTTGCGGGCAGCCGCAAAATCATCGCACCAGGGAAAGTAGCGGATGGTGAGACCTGTATCCCGCTTGGAGAAGCTGTTCAGCTCGGTGCCGAAATCCCGGAGCATGGCATCGACAGCATCGTTCTTCTCCGTCATGATGATGAAAATATCGTCCACGAAATCCTTTACGCTGTCCAGAGAAAGCCGCAGCTCATCAGCCTCGTCCTTTACCAGATAGCAGGCCACCAGACTGGGTGACGAAGCGGATTTTTGAAATTGATTGCCCATAGTTTTTACCTCAATTAACAGATTCTCGGTACAAGCTCACCGGTTGGAAACTCGACCAGACGAATGGCTCCAAGCTCTGTGGTTACAGCCACCAGCCCGGGATTCTTTTCAGTGGTTCGGCCGATTACAGCGGCATCCTTGCCCGCCTCATGGCTGCGCATGGCGTCCAGAACCGCTCCGGTGACGGATGGCTCGGTGAAGACTACGCATTTTCCCTCGTTGGCCATGGAGAGAGGGTCGGAGCCCAGCAGGTCGCATACTCCGGCGACGGGCGGCCGGATAGGAATGGAGCTGCCCTCAAGGATGATGCCGACTTCGGCAGCGGAGGCCAGCTCATTTAGTACAGCAGCCAGACCGCCTCTGGTGGCGTCCCTCATACAGCGGACACCGTTCTCCTTCTCGGCAGTGCGGCCGGCGACGATGATTTTTTTCATCAGGCCGTTGAGGGGCTGACTGTCACTGGCCAGCTCCGGTGCATCTATGCCGTGGCGGAGGGCGAGGATAGTCCCCTGATGGTCGCCGATTGTACCGGAGAGGATGATGTCAAGACCGGCGGTTATCCGTTCCGGACCGACGGTGAAGCCGTTGGTGATTATCTCGCCGATACCGGCGGTGTTGATATAGATTCCGTCACCGTGGCCGGCAGGAACTACCTTCGTGTCGCCGGTGACGATTTGTACAGCGGCTTTTTCTGCGGCGGCGGCAATGTCGGTCATTATCTGCTGCAGCTCCCTCAGCGGCAGACCTTCTTC
>JAFNYY010000133.1 GCA_017383125.1 Schwartzia sp. (in: firmicutes) | reverse complement strand
TGTAGCAACCGGACTCTCCAACATCATGGATGTGGTAAACAATATTGATACATCCTTGCTGGTTGGTCAGCTCACCTCCATGATTGGACAGGGCGTTCAGTGGATGGATGAAGCAGGCAAGGCAATGGAAGGCAGTATCAAGGCAGTTTCCATTTCTGACGGAAATCCTTCTATCGTCGCTGTAGATGCTTCTGGAGCACAGCACAAGGTAAACATCGGCGATATTACCCGCATAGGAACCATTGGATAAAAGGAGAATGACATGGCAAATCTCGGAATTTTCTATACCGGGCAGCCTCTCATCCCCGTCCCTGCCTCTTCAGGCGAAAGCAACCTTCGCTCCCGAACGAACAACGGGAATGGAAACGAAGGCGGATTATCCTTTGCCGGTGCCCTGGACGCAGCAAGGAAGCAAGCGAGACAGGTAAGCTTCTCCCGCCACGCAGTAGAGCGGCTGGAAAGCCGTCAGCTGGACCTCTCCGAGCAGGACCTGGCGAGACTGGACGACACCGTGGAGAAGATGGCCCAAAAGGGTGCAAAGGAATCCCTCATCTACATGAATGACATCGCCCTCGTTGTGAGCGTTGCCAATCGCAAGGTAATAACCGCCATGGACGGCATGAGTGCCCGAGAAAATATTTTTACCAATATCGACAGTGCAGCGATAATCTAAAGAGCCGGACCTCTTCAGGAGGCTCTGAGCCGCCGACCGACAGACGCGGCTCGTAATACTGCACATTCAGAATAATCAAAAGGAGTGTGTATTCACTATGATGCGTTCTCTCTACTCCGGCGTGGCTGGCCTCAAGGCTCACCAGACCGGTATGGATGTTGTCGGTAATAACATCGCAAATGTTAACACTACCGGTTTCAAATCCTTCCGTGCTACCTATCAGGATACTCTGTACCAGACCTCCAGCGGTGCTGCTGCTCCGCAGGACAATAAGGGCGGCGTAAACCCCATACAGGTAGGTCTTGGTGTAGGCAATGCCTCCATCGATAAGATGTTCAAGGATGGCTCCGTTCAGGCTACCAGCTCCAACACCGACCTGTGCCTTTCCGGCGATGGACTGTTTATCGTGAAGGACGGCAGCGGCGAATACTATACGCGTAATGGTGCATTCAAGTTCGACGGTAAAGGAAACTATGTAAATTCTGCCGGACAGTATGTACAAGGCTGGATGGGTGTAGACGGTGAAGTAAATACCAATTCAAAACCCGGACTGATTTGCATTCCCTCCGGTAAACCTATGGAAGCAGCAGCAACTTCTATGGGAGCCTATACAAAGAACCTGAATGCTGCCAGTCCTTTGATTTCAACAATAGATGGTTCGGCGGCAACTCCTGCCACTGCAACCCCCACGGCTCCGCTGACTTTGACATTAAATGATGGTACGGTATTGACTGTAACCAGCGGTACTTACACAAAAGGACATAGTGTGCCGATTACTACCACCCTTAATGTACATGATGAGCTTGGCAACGAGTATGCCGTCCCGGTTATGGTTGAGAAAACAGATGGCAGCTCAAATACATGGTCCATGTATTTGGTGGATTCTAATGGAACAGCAAACAAGTTCACAATAAAGAATGAAGATGGAACTGACAGAGCAGTTGCAGAAATGACGGCAATAACAATTGAGTTCAATACTGACGGTTCTTTTAAGTCGGGCAGCGGCTCAATGAAATTGACACCTAAAAGCGACGGTAAAGCCGGTGTGGCAACTGTAGCTATCGATGTTTCCGGTCTTACTCAGTATGCCGGCTCCAACACCATAAATGGTGACTGCGACGGCAACGCTGCCGGTACTCTTGTAGAGGTAAACATCGACTCCTCCGGTACTATTACCGGTACCTATTCCAACGGTATCAATCAGAAGGAAGCCGTTGTCGCAGTTGCCCAGTTCAACAACGCCGGTGGTCTCACCGCTAAGGGTGCTTCTCTCTTCCAGAAGTCCAACAACTCCGGCGAGCCAAATGTAAAAACTGCCAGTGACCTTGGCTGCACAATCACTGCCTCCGCACTGGAAATGTCCAATGTTGATCTTGCCAACGAGTTCTCCACGATGATTGTCACCCAGCGCGGCTATCAGTCCAACTCCAAGGTAATCACTGTCTCCGATGAAATGCTGGAGACTCTGATTCAGATGAAGCGCTAACCAATAAAGGCTCCCCTCCAGGGGAGCTGTCAGCGCAGCTGACTGAGGGGTAAAGAGCGATATGAACATCGTTACCCCTCTGAATGTGAGACACCAAGATAAAACAATCAGACGGAATGGTGAGTCCGTAGGACTCACCTTCCCGCCTGTTGATTATTCCCGGGTATGATTGGTCTAATTACCTAAATTTCACAGAAATTAACGAAAATAGGCGTAATTATTCATTTTTCTTTGCTGTATGCCTTGCCAAGAAAAGGAGAATGTTTTATGATTAAACTTACGAAATTTAACTCTGAATCAAATAAAAAAGGAGATTTCGTCCTCAATGCCGAAATAATAGAAACGATTGAGGAAACTCCCGATACAGTAATTACTCTCCTTAACGGCAAGAAGCTCATTGTTGACCAGCCCATGGACGAGGTGGTCAGAAGGGTCATGACCTACAGGCGGGCTCTTCACAAGCTTTAATTTGAATATTACGGCACTGCCGTATATTATAGGAAGAAATACACTATAATAATAGAGAAGGAGTGATACCCATGGCTGATGAAGAAACCACGGCTGAGGAGACGGAAGAGGATGACGCTGCCGTCGAAGAAACCTCCAATGGCGGAAAAAAGAAAATCATTATGATAATTGCCGGTGTCCTTTTGGCATTGGCAGCTGCCGGCGGTATTTCTTATTATGTTGTTCAGCATTTCCTGCATGCGGCCAACAATCCCATAGACCCTGAGAGGAACCACGATCCCGGTGTTTTTGTAAAGCTGGGTAAGGGTGACGAGGGCCTTATGGTCAATGTTGGTGGCATCAAGGGCGGTCGTTTCCTGAAAATTGGCATCGTTCTTGAGCTGAACCCCGGTAAGCAGGATAACATCAAGGACGGTAAGGTCCTGCCTATAGCTGAGACGAAGATTCTCGATACGGTTCTCTATGTCCTGCGCTCCGAGAAGCTGGAAAGCTTCGATGCGACTAAACAGGACGAGCTTAAGGAGAAGCTTCGTTCAGAGCTCAACAAGGCATTGGGTGTTGCCTCCGTATACTCCATTTATATCACCAGCTTCATCCTGCAGTAATACCGGAAGCCTGAGTAAGCCACCCGGTGGCTTCTGTTGAGGTTTCAAAAATTTCGAGGAAGGAGGATGAAGATTGGCAGAAGACGTACTATCACAATCAGAGATAGACAAGCTTCTCTCGTCCCTGACCAGCGGCAGTGTGTCCGCGGAGGAAATCAAGGCCGAAGAGGAGCAGAAAAAGGTCAAGACTTACGACTTCAAGAGGCCGGATAGGTTCAGCAAGGATCAGATTCGTACCCTTTACATGATTCATGAGAACTTCGGTCGCCTTTGGAATACGCATCTGTCGACGACCCTCCGCACGCTGGTAAATGTGGAGGTCGTCTCCGTAGAGCAGTTTACCTACCAGGAATTTGTTCAGTCCCTGGCCAACCCCAGTGTCATCTCTATCCTGGCAGTACCGCCTCTGAAGGGTAATATCATTCTGGAAATCGATACGAGTATCGCTTTTTCCATTATAGACAGAATCTTCGGCGGTCCCGGTGAGAATACGGTAAAGCCGCGTAATCTCACCGAGATAGAGGAGGCTGTCATCAGGAAATCACTGGCAAAGGCGCTGGACAACCTTCGTGAGGCGTGGCTTAATGTGGTGACGATGTCACCGCGCATCGAAATGATGGAGGCAAATCCTGCCTTCACTCAGATAGTCCCTCCCAGTGACATGGTAGTAATCATCACCATGAAGGTCACTATTGGTGAGGTCGAGGGCTTCATGAACATCTGTATGCCGTATCTTGTTCTGGAGCCGATAATGAACAAGCTAACCACTACCTTCTGGGTCGCTTCTTCGGCGGCCAAGGAGCAGCATCCCGAGCAGGTGGCAATCCTGGAGCGGAAGATAACTCGCACCAGGGTGCCGATGATCGTGGAGCTGGGCAATATCTCCATCTCCATCCGGGAGTTTCTGAGCCTTAATTTTGGCGATGTACTCCAGCTCGATACGAAGGTGGAAGACGAGCTGCCCGTGATAATCGGCAGCAACCCGAAATTCTACTGCCGCCCCGGCACATTTGGCAAGCGGGCTGCCGTACAGATTACGCGGATAGCTTCGGAAAGGGATGAAAATACGGATGAGTGATAGTATTTCTCAGGAAGAAATTGACGCCCTGCTGCATAGCGGAAGTTTAGGTGCCTCCGCACCGGAGCCGGCAGCAGAGGCGGGCGGCGGTGCCGCTCTGCCTGACCAGACGCTGCTCTCCGATATGGAAAAGGACGCCCTAGGAGAAATCGGCAATATTTCCATGGGCAGCGCGGCCACGACAATGTCCGTGCTCCTTGGTCACAAGGTGTCAATTACCACGCCCCGGGTTTCTCTCTATACTCTGGGCATGATAAAAGAAGACTACCCCCTGCCTTACCTCATTGTAGAGGTAGGCTGCACAGTGGGTATAGCCGGTGACAATATCCTCGCTATTCAGGCTGAGGATGCAAAGATTATCGCTGACCTTATGATGGGCGGCGACGGTCAGAATCCCGGCGAAGAGCTGACAGACCTCCACATGAGCGCCGTGGCGGAAGCCATGAACCAGATGATGGGCTCGGTAGCGACTTCTCTGTCTACTCTCTTCAGCAAGAAGGTCGACATCTCTCCCCCGCAGGTCAATATGATTGATTTTGGCAGCGAGGCTAAGATAACCGAAATAATCAATCCGGAAGAAACTGTTGTAAAGATTTCCTTCAATATGGAAGTCGAGGGACTTATCAACAGCGAAATCATGCAGATATTGCCTGTACCCATCGCAAAAGAGATGGTAGACAGTCTCATGAATCCGCAGCCGGCAGATCTGGAGCCTCCTGCTCCTGAGCCACCGGCACCTCCTGCACCGCCTGCAGCTCCGGAGGCGCCCGCCCCCGCAGCACCGGCCGCAGCTCCGCCGCCGATGATGGCACCGCAGCCGGATATGATGCAGCCGCAGATGATGCCCCAACAGCAGATGATGCAGCCTCAGATGATGCCGCAGCAGCCAATGATGCAGCCTCAGATGATGCCGCAGCAGCCAATGATGCAGCCTCAGATGATGATGCCCCAGCAGCCGATGTACGGACAGACTCATATCGCTACCGGCGTTCCGGCGGCACAGGCACAGTTCATGCCGCTGTCCACTACTCCGGTACAGGTAAACGATGCGAACATCGGTCTGATTCTGGATGTACCTCTGCAGGTTACTGTTGAACTGGGCCGTACAAAAAAGACAATCAAGGATATCCTTGAGTTGTCCTCCGGCTCTATCATCGAGCTGGATAAGCTGGCCGGTGAGCCGGTAGATATCTTCGTCAATGGAAAGTTCCTTGCCAAGGGCGAGGTCGTAGTCATTGATGAAAACTTCGGTGTCCGCATTACCGACATCGTAAGTCCGGCAGAGCGTGCCGCGTCCCTGAAGTAACAGGAAATCAAATGTCCGGACCGGCAGAGTCCGGTCCGGACATTGGTCACTATATGAAGTATAAGTCACAATAAGGAGAGAAGAAAAATGGCAGTACGAGTACTTGTCGTTGATGACGCAGCTTTCATGCGCATGATGGTAAAGGACATACTCAGCAAGAACGGCTATGAGGTTGTCGGCGAGGCAGAAAACGGCATGAAGGCTCTGGAGAAGTATCAGGAGCTGAAGCCGGATCTCACCACCATGGATATCACCATGCCTGAGATGGATGGTATCAGCGCTGTCAAAGAGATTCGCAAGGTTGATCCCAATGCGAAGATTGTAATGTGCTCCGCTATGGGTCAGCAGGCAATGGTTATTGAAGCTATTCAGGCCGGCGCTCGTGACTTTATCGTTAAGCCTTTCCAGGCTGACCGCGTTCTCGAAGCTGTCCGCAAGGCTGTCGGCTGATTGCCGTGAAAATTTTTGAGCGGTGCGGTATTGCCGCAAGTGCCGCTTGTATGTTGCTGCTTCTGCCGGTGAAGGTGTCGGCGGCCGGTGGGTATCTCGCCGGCTATGAAAATGCTGATCCGAAGCCGGCCACAGTGTCCTGGTGGTCTACTATAGCCTATCTGGTGAGCCTTTTTGCCGTCTTTGCGTTTGTCGTAGCGATGGCTTATTTGGCGTCGCGTTATTTGGGCGGTCATTTTGCCCGGGTAGCAGCGGCAGAGGGAGGACGAATCCTTACTCAGCTGCCTGTAGGGCCGAACCGCTTTGTGACCATCGTGGAGCTGGCCGGGCATGTGTATGTGCTGGGCGTGACAGAGCAGAACATCTCCCTTATAAGGGAGATAGAAGATGAAGAGGAGATCGAACGACTCCGCAGCCGGGCTTCGGAACGGGCAGGGGGCATGGTTGGTGGTATCACCGAGGATGGCGTCCTGAGTCGTCAGCTTGGCTCACTGGAGACATTGTTGAGTCGTGTTCCGTCAATATTCAGGGACGGTCGTCGGTGAGGAGGCTAAGGCGTTGTTTAATAAACGTTGGATGCTTCTTTTGACGGGCGTCCTGCTTTCTTTTTTAGGGTTTGTGTGCGGAGCGGCTGCTCCGGAGATAGCAGAGGCGGCTCCGGTTATCCCCAATGTGACTATTGGGGTAGGAACCTCGGAGAATCCGCAGGATGTTGCAGTAACCCTGCGTATTCTGGCTCTGCTGACAGTGTTGTCTTTGGCTCCGGCCATTATTCTCATGACGACCTGCTTTGTCCGCATCGTGGTGGTGCTGGGCTTCATGCGCAATATTCTGTCTACCCAGAATGTGCCGCCGAATCAGGTGGTCATCGCCCTGTCTCTTTTCCTGACCTTTTATATCATGCAGCCTTACTGGAGTCAGGCAAATGAACAGGGAATACAACCATACCTGAATGGGCAGCTTTCTCAGGAAGAGGCGCTGACCAAGACGGTTGCTCCCCTGCGGGAGTTTATGTTCAAACAGACCCGTGAGCCTGATTTGGCGCTTTTCGTAAATCTTTCTGATGCGGAACGGCCGGAATCTCAGGATGATGTTTCTACCTTCACCCTTATTCCTGCCTATATTATCAGCGAGCTGAAGACTGCTTTCCAAATCGGCTTCATGATATATATTCCCTTCATCGTCATAGATATGATAGTGGCCAGTACCCTGATGTCAATGGGTATGATGATGCTGCCGCCGACGATGATTTCGCTTCCCTTCAAGCTGCTGCTGTTTGTAATGGTTGATGGGTGGCACCTGCTCATAAAATCTTTGGTGATGAGCTTCAACTAATGAGGTGATGGTATGTCGGGTGATGTTGTCATCCAGCTGGGTCAGGAGGCACTGATGATGGTGCTGCTGATTTCGGCTCCTATGCTGGGACTGGGCCTTTTGGTAGGCCTGGCCGTCAGTATTTTCCAAACTACCACCTCTATTCAGGAGCAGACATTGGCGTTTATTCCGAAGATTATCGCTGTATTTGTGGCGATTCTCGTATTCGGTCCGTGGATGCTGCGGCTCATGGTAGAATATGTGACGAATATTCTGGTAAACCTGCCGCTCTACATCGGCTGACGGGGGCGTGAATCAGGTGGATTTGTTTGACCTGCTGCAGAATCATGCGGCGATATTTCTCCTGCTCCTTACAAGGACTACGGGTATATTCATCATTGCTCCCTTTTTCGGTTCTCAAAATATCCCTCAGACCTTCCGTGTGGCGATGGCCATTCTGATGGCAATCGTCCTTTTCCCGGTGGTAGACAAGGCGACTACTGCAGCGGCACCTCCTACGGTGCTGGCTTATGGAGGGGCTGTACTGTCGGAGCTGTTCATCGGCTGGCTCATCGGCTATGTGGCATATATTTCCTTTTCTGCTATCCACATGGCCGGTAAGATGATGGATATGCAGGTGGGATTCTCTATCGTCAATGTTATGGATCCGACTTCCGGTCAGCAGATTCCGCTCATCGGAAGTTTTCTTTATAATCTGACCCTTATCATCTTCATGATGACCAACGGCCATCACATGATTGTGGCGGCTCTGGCGGAGAGCTTCAAGCTCGTGCCGGTTCTAGGTATGTCGGCCAATCCGAATCTTTCGCTGATGATACGGGATTTTACGGCGGGGATTTTTTCCACGGGAATGAAGATTGCCCTACCGGTTACCTTTGCTGTATTGCTGACGAATGTGTCATTGGGCATTCTTGCCCGCACGATGCCGCAGCTGAATATATTTGTGGTGGGCATACCGATGCACATCATTATCGGCCTTTTCGTGCTGTCCATCGTCATTCCTTTTTATGTGCTGTTCCTGGATGTGTTGTTCAATGAGCTTTATGCCCATGTGTCAGCCGCCCTCAAGGCGCTCGCCCCATAGGGAAGAGGCTGAAAGACAGCTTCATAAGTTGCCGGGGACGTGTCTGCCTTTTGCCTTTGACCTCCAGCTTTTTTCCGGAGAGAAGACAGAGGAGCCGACGGCAAAGAGGCAAAGTGACGCCAGAAACAAGGGTCAGGTTGCCCGCAGTCAGGAGCTTGGTACAGCCTTCGTGCTGCTGGGAGGGTTCTTTGCTCTCTATCAGATGGGAGCCGGCATATACACGGAGATTACCGGGTATATGGCGTACATTTTGGCACATCCGAATACATCCGTAACAACCGAGTCGGTTATGCGGATTTTCATTGATATAGTTACTCTTCTGGGTAAGACAGCATTGCCGATAATGCTGGTGATTCTGGTTACCGGTCTCTGCATAAATCTCATGCAGGTGGGAATCAATTTTACCACGGAGCCGCTGTCCTTTAAGCCTGAGAACCTTAATCCCATAAACGGCTTTGGCCGTATCTTTTCCAAGCGTGCCCTCGTTGAGCTGATAAAGTCCTTCATGAAGATAGGAATTATCGGCTTCTTCATTTACACCTACCTGAAGGATGAAATTCCTCAAGCACCGAAATATCTGTACATGGACCTCACCGCCAGCATACCGATTATTTCAGGGATTATCATAAACCTTGTGTTTAAGGTGATTATAGTCATCTTCATCATGGCTGTGCTGGACTTCGGCTATCAGAAATGGCAGCATAAGCAGGGCCTCAAGATGAGCAAGCAGGAGGTCAAGGAAGAGTTCAAGCAGATGGAAGGCGACCCTCAGATAAAGGGTAAAATCAAGCAGAAGCAGCGTCAGATGGCCATGTCCCGCATGATGAAGGAGGTTCCTCAGGCGGATGTGGTAATCACAAACCCGACACATTTCGCGGTGGCGCTGAAATATCAGAAGGGTATGGACGCCCCGCTTGTTATCGCCAAGGGTCAGGACCTGGTGGCGCAGAAGATAAAGGAAATCGCCCGGGAGGCAGGCGTCACTATCGTAGAGAACAAGCCTCTTGCCCGGTCGCTGTTCGCTATGGTTGATATCGGCGGCAGCGTTCCACCGGAGCTGTATAAAGCTGTGGCAGAGGTATTGGCCTATGTCTACAGACTGAAAAACAGATACAAATAAGACAAACAGAAAACTTGAAATAAATTATTAGGAGCAGTATTATGGCAACTCCCGCAGCATCGACGGGTACAGGCGCCGGCGGCGTCATAAAACGCTATAGTGATGTAATCGTAGCAGCAGCCATCATCATGATTGTTATCATGATGATTATTCCGTTGCCTACGATCGTTTTGGATATGCTTCTCTGCCTGAACATCACTCTGGCACTGGTCATCATGATGGTGGCCATTTACAATACGGAGCCTTTGGAGTTCTCCGTCTTTCCATCTCTTTTGCTTTTGACAACGCTGTTTCGACTGGCACTGAATGTGTCATCGACACGGCTTATTTTGCTTGAAGGTTATGCCGGCGAAGTAATTATGTCATTCGGCAACTTTGTTGTCGGTGGTAATGCTGTCGTCGGTTTTATTGTGTTCATAATTCTTATCATCATTCAGTTCATCGTCATCACCAAAGGTGCCGAGCGTGTAGCTGAGGTATCAGCCCGCTTCACTTTGGACGCTATGCCCGGTAAGCAGATGTCCATCGACGCCGACCTGAATCAGGGAGCCATTACCGATGCAGAAGCAAGAAAACGCCGAGAGAAGATACAGCACGAGGCTGACTTCTACGGCGCTATGGATGGTGCTTCCAAGTTTGTAAAGGGCGATGCCATCGCCGCTATCATCATCATTATCATCAACATTGTCGGCGGCTTCTTCATCGGTATGGTTCAGCGAAACCTGACCATAACTCAGGCACTGCAGAATTATACCCTGCTCACCGTCGGTGAAGGTCTTGTAAATCAGATTCCGGCGCTGCTGGTCTCCACTGCTACCGGTATCATCGTTACCAGAGCTGCTTCCGACGGAAACCTTGGTGAAGACCTCATCGGTCAGCTTTTCCGCAACGCCCGTATATTCTTCATTGCCAGCGGCGTTCTGGTGCTTCTGGCTATGGTTCCGGGCTTGCCGGCTATCCCCTTCCTGACCCTTGCCGCTCTGGCCTTCTTCGTGGCAAAGAAGCTCCAGAAGACCGATGTGGTGGAGGAGGAGCAGGCCACCGAGCAGAAGAAGGAGAAGCAGAAGCAGGAGGCAACAAAGCCGGAAAATATTATCTCCCTGCTGCAGGTTGACCCCATGGAACTGGAGATTGGCTACAGTCTTATCCCCCTCGTAGATACGGGACAGGGCGGCGATTTGCTGGAGCGCATCGTCATGATTCGCCGACAGTGTGCTTTGGAACTAGGACTTGTGGTACCTACTATCCGAATTCGTGACAACATTCAAATAAAACCCAATGCATATATCGTAAAATTAAAAGGAATTGAGATAGCAAAGGGCGAATTATTACTTGATCATTATTTAGCGATGAATTCGGGAACTGTCTTCGAAGAAATCGCCGGTATAGAAACCATTGAGCCGGCCTTCGGACTTCCGGCACTATGGGTAACGGAGGAGCAGCGGGAGCAGGCAGAGCTCAACGGCTACACCGTCGTCGATGCAGTATCCGTACTTGCTACCCATCTGACTGAGGTCATAAAGGCTCATGCCGATGAGATACTTGGTCGTCAAGAGACTCAGGATCTGGTAGACAACCTGAAGAAGACCAACAGCTCGCTTGTAAACGAGGTCGTCCCGGATATCCTGTCCGTGGGCGAGATTCAAAAGGTTTTGGCAAATATGCTTCGGGAGCGCATATCCATCAGAGATATGGCTACCATTTTTGAAGTGCTGGCTGATTACGGCCGGGCGACGAAGGATACAGAGGTTCTCACCGAATATGTCCGACACGCCATGAGCCGCCATATCACCAGACAATACACACAGAATAATGTCCTTCCGTGCCTAACCATGGACCCGGCATTGGAAAACAGGATTGCGGGCGCTGTAAAACGCACCGATCGCGGGTCCTATGTGAGCCTTGATCCGGATACGATGCAGAGGATGCTTGGCTCTCTGAACCGTGAGCTGCCGAAGCTCACGGATATGGGTTATCAGCCCATCGTCCTCACCAGTCCTGCGGTTCGTCTCTATTTCCGCAAGCTGGTTGAACGCTCTGTAGCAGGATTGATAGTCCTGAGCCATGCAGAGATTGAGCAGGATGTAGAGATTCAAATCCTTGGGGTGGTGAAGATTTAATTGCGCATTAAAGTATATAAAGCCGATGATTTAAAGGCGGCTATGGAAATGGTGAAGGAGGAGCTGGGCAGCGATGCTGTCATCCTCCATACGAAGCGTTATAAGAAAAAATCGGGCATCCTCGGTCTTAAAAGCAAAGAAGTGGTCGAAGTAACCGCCGCTATAGAAGATAACGAAGCGGCAGCCCGTCCGATGGAGGTCCGTCCTGATATTAATGCCGGAAATATCAGACAGGTAATCGCCAAGACCCGTCCGGTATCTCCGGAGAATCGGGTGCCGACTACTCAGGCTGCACCGACGATTGATATCCAGTCCACACCGCAGCCGATGAATGTACTCACTCAGTACAAGACAGCTGGGACGGCAGCAGGGGTCGAGGAATCCGCTCAGCGGGCGGCCCGCATATCGGGAAAGAAGCCGGCAGTCAGCCGTAAGCTGACCTCGGGACCGATGGCAAGACGCCAGCGGCAGAAGCCGGTGCCCAGCACGCCGCTGGCACAGCCTGTCCAGTATAAGGAGCAGCAGGAGACGCCGGTACAGGCAGTGCAGCCGAAGATTATCCGTCAGCCGGCGGCACCTCCGGCATATGAGAAGCCGGTTGAGCCGGCAGTCGAAATGGCTTACGAAGAACAGTCGGCGGCAGGAGATTTCCGTCCGATGGAGGCCTCGAGAATAATCAAGGCTGCTCCGCCGACGATAAATGCTGCGGAGCAGGAAAAGATAAGTGCCCTGGAAAATGAAGTCGCCCAGCTGAAGGAAATGCTCAGAAAGGCTGTCGGCGGAAAGACCACCGATGAGGGTGCTATAACTCTCAGAGAAGCGCTGCAAGCGCAGGACATCAATGAGAAAGTACTGGAGGAAATGATTCGCTGCATGCCGGCGGGTGCCCTTTCTCTGGCAAAGGAATCGCCTGAGGCACTGGCTGCAGTCACTCAGTACTGCAAGGTGCTGCTCAGGGAGCCGGGGCTGATAACCCTTAAGGCGGGAAAGCCGCGAATCGTCGCTCTGGTGGGAACTACCGGTGTAGGCAAGACCACTACCCTTGCCAAGATTGCCGCCAAGTTTGTCCTGGAGCGGGGTACGGGAGTGGCACTCATCACTGCCGATACCTACAGGATTTCTGCAGTAGAGCAGCTGAAGACCTACAGTGACATCATCGGCCTGCCGTTGGAAATTGTCTACTCGCCGGTGGAGCTGAGAAATGCCATCAAGAAGTTCCGTACCAAGGGACTTATTCTTATAGATACAGCCGGCAGAAGCCAGCACAACGATTTTCAGATGCAGGAGCTGGCAGAGCTGCTGGCAGTGGAGCCTTCCATTGAGAAGCACCTCGTCCTCAGTGCAACAACCAAGGAAAAGGATGCCATCGATGTGATGGACAGATTTGCACCGGTGAAGCCGGACCGCCTGCTCTTTACAAAAACTGACGAGACCGAGACATTTGGTACGGTTATCAATCTCATAAGCAATCGGCGCACTCCGGTTTCTTATCTTACCAACGGGCAGAGCGTTCCCGATGACATCGAGGCAGCCGGAGCCGAAACACTGGCGAAGCTGCTGCTGAAGTAATCTGTCCGTGAGGTTTATAACCATCCCCTTTTGGGGGCCGCATAAGCGGTGGGTGCGATTATAAGATATGACCTTATCCGTCAGCCTTCGGCTGTCGCCTTCCCCAGAGGGGAAGGTGACCAAACGGAATATATGATGTTGAAAGAGAGTGCACTTAATGATAGATCAGGCGTCACGATTGCGAGCCCTGGTGGGAGATAAAAGAGAAAGCTCCCCCGGTGCTGCGGATAGTGCACCACAGCTTACCATGGTTTCCGCTCAGGCGGCACCGCCGCCCCTGCCGCTGGCACCGGAGTACCGGAATATGCAGCTGCAGGGAGGACAGAGCATACCTTCATCCCTCAGTCCTTTTACCGAGAGCGTATCAGACAAGGACGATGCCGTATTTCGTCCGGCCTTTTCCGGTACGAGGATTATAGCGGTCACCAGCGGTAAGGGTGGTGTCGGCAAGACAAATCTTACCGTAAATCTCGCTGTTGCGCTCCGTGAGGAGGGCAAGCGGGTAATAATAATAGATGCCGATATGGGGATGGCCAATGTAGATGTGGTACTTGGTACCTCAAGCAAGAAAACGCTGCTGAGTCTTTTGGAGCCGGGGGTTACCTTCGAGGATATTCTGACTCACGGTCCCCACGGCGTTGACTATATTTCCGGCGGTTCCGGCATGGAGCATATCGCCGACTTCACCGATGACCAGAGAAGGATACTTTGGGAGAAGCTGGCAGCCTGCGATAATCAGGCAGATATAATCCTTATCGATACCGGTGCCGGACTGGGTAAAAATGTCCTTGATTTCATTCTGGCGGCAGATGAGGTAATCCTCGTCACTACCCCTGAGCCTACCGCCATTACCGATGCCTATGCGGTAATGAAGGCATACAGCCGGTTTGAGAAGGAAAGAAAACTCAAGCTGGTAGTAAACAGGGTGTACGATGAAGCCGATTCCAACGATGTAGTGGCGAAGCTGCGGCAGACGGCTCAGAGATTTTTGGGCAGTGATTTGGAATACGGTGGCTGCATTTACGAGGACAGAAATGTGTTGAAATCGGTTCGCCGTCAGACTCCTTTCATGGTAGCTGACAGCGAGACAATAGCCAGCCGCTGCGTGAAGGCAATCGCAGCAAAACTGCTTACGGGCGAAGGCCCGGAGGTAAAGCGGGGCTGGAGAGAATTCCTGGCAAGATTTTGGAACAATTAAAGTGGAGTTTGGCTTGAGTTTTCAAGACAGGAGATGACAACAATGTCAGATATTTTGCCGGCCAAGAGTGTACTGCATATCGGTCAGCGAATGGAGTTCTTTCTTGATGATATGAACGAAGGCGTACTGAGCCGGATAGAGGATATGCGGGACAATAAGCTGGTGGTGGCAATGCCCATCGACAGCAAGCTGCGTCCGGTAATACCAATGAGCGGAGAGCATCTTTACGGAGTAGCGATTGCTCAGGGCTGCCGCTACAGATTCTTCACCAATTACAGGGACAAGGCAATGGAGACTGTTCCCGTATGGATAATAGACATGCCGGAGACGGTGGAACGCCACCAGAACCGGGAGT
>JAFNYY010000132.1 GCA_017383125.1 Schwartzia sp. (in: firmicutes) | reverse complement strand
CGAAGAAAAATGTCTGTAAGAAAACCGTTTATCTGCGTCGGTACTTGGCGACCTGCAAGTAAGCATACGAAGCAGGAGCCTAGTACCGCTACGCAGATAACCGAGCGAGAGCGTGTTTTCGTCAGACTTTTTCACAGTTTATTCGCCCAGCTGCAGGCGATAGAATTTCTTTTTTCCTTTTTTCACGATAGCCTGACCATCGACGAAGTCACTCTCGTTGAGGACTGCCTCGATAGAGTCTACCTTGTTATCGTTGAGAGCCACACCGTTCTGAGTTATCAGGCGCTTGCCCTCACCCTTGGACTCAAATACTCCGCCCTCGGCAAGGACATCCAGCAGTTTCGCACCGAGCTTAGCCTTGGCGACCACTACGGTCGGCATGCTGTCGGCATTGCCGGCCCCGCCGAAGAGAGCCTCTGCGGCCTGAGCGGCCTTCTCGGCCTCTTCCTGACCGTGAACGAGCTTCGTTACCTCATAGGCCAGTACCTTCTTTGCCTCATTTATCTTCTCATCCTTGAATGCCCCCAGACGACGAACCTCATCCATAGGCAGGAAGGTCAGACGAGCCAGACACTTCTCGACATCGCCGTCGCCGATGTTGCGCCAGTACTGATAGAAGTCATAGGGGGAAGTTTTCTCCGGGTCAAGCCACAGGGCACCGGAAGCAGTCTTGCCCATCTTCTTTCCGTCGCTCTTGGTGAGGAGCTGCAGGGTAAGACCATAGGCAGCGCCGCCCTTCTTGCGGCGAATAAGCTCTACGCCGGCAATGATATTGGACCACTGGTCGTCGCCGCCCAGCTGAATTTTGTTGTTGTGTGTCTGATAGAGGGTATAGAAATCATAGGCCTGCATGACCATGTAGTTGAACTCAAGGAAGGTCAGGCCCCGCTCCCAGCGCTCCTTGTAGCACTCAGCCGAGAGCATACGGTTGACGGAAAAATGTGCGCCGACCTCACGAAGCAGTTCGATGTAGTTCAGCTTCCGGAGCCAGTCGCCGTTGTTCAGCAGCAGAGCCTTGTCATCGCTGAAATCGATGAAGCGGGACATCTGCTTCTTGAAGCAGTTGCAGTTATGCTCGATGACTTCATCAGTCAGAACCTGACGCATATCCGTGCGGCCGGAGGGATCACCGACAGTACCGGTACCGCCGCCAACAAGACAGATAGGACGATGACCGGCCTTCTGCAGATGGCTCATGACCATAAGAGCTACATAATGACCTACATGCAGGCTGTCCGCGGTAGGGTCAAAGCCGATGTAGAAGGTAACCTTTTCTTCGTCGAGAAGCTTGCGGACTTCTTCTTCATTGGTGCACTGAGCAATGTAGCCACGCTCAACGAGGGTATCATATACACTGGTTGCCATTAATCTATACTCCTTAAATAATAATCAATTAGTTCTTCCCTTTGCCTCCGGCTCCAATTGAAGGGCCGACAGGTGCGGGAGAGGCGGCAGGTGCCGGGGCAGGCTCTGCTGCTGCCGGCTGTTTCTTGGGAGCAGGCTCAGGTGCTGCCTGCTGCTTTCCGGGTGCTGTATTTGTATTTGCGGCAGGCTTAGCAGCGGCGTCCTTGGCGGTCGCCTTGCCATCCTTGCCGGTCTTGGCCTTGGGATCCTTCTTGTTTTTGGAATTCGGGTCAAGGATTTCCTTTACCGGCTTTGCTACAGAACGGCGTACGCCGTCAAAGTACTTGACCGGAGTTCCCTGGGTAGCCGCCGACATGAATATCTGCCAGATGGAGGCAGGCAAAGTACCGCCGGTCATGCCGTCAAGGTCTTCATTGTCATCGCAGCCAACCCAGACACCGGTGACGAGATCCGGCGTATAGCCGACAAACCACGCATCAAGGTAATCACTGGTAGTACCGGTCTTGCCTGCTGCCGGGCGGCCAATATTGGCACCGGTACCGGTACCGGCAAGAACTACGGACTGCAGCAGATCGTTCATCTCTGTGGCGATTTCCTCAGAGAATACGGTAGTCGGATCCGCTTCTGCCTGATACAGTACATTGTCATAACGGTCACAGACCTTGATTATGCCTGTAGCCGGAACATGTACACCATAGTTTGCAAAGGTACCGTAAGCACTGGTTATCTCCAGCGGCGTTACGCCACGGGTAAGACCGCCGAGAGAAGACGCCAGATTCATGTCATTCATGCTGCCTTCACGGACCAGCGTGGTGATACCCATTTTTTCTGCCAGGTCAATAACCTTGCTCATACCTACCGCCTGAGCAATTCGGACAGTAGGAACATTCAGAGAGAAGGTCGCAACTGTACGGAGAGGAACCTTGCCGTTGAAGTTACGGTTATAGTTCATCGGCTCCCAATCGCCGATCTTGATGGGACTGTCCTCGATTATTGTATCGGGAGTGAAGTTCTCGGTAAGAGCCGCCGCAAAGACAAAGGGCTTCATAGCAGAACCCGGCTGTCTTGTCGCCAGAACAGCACGATTGAACTGGTCCGTTCCGCGGCCGCCGACCATCGCCTGAATATGACCGTTATGCGGATTTATCGCTACCAGTGCGGCCTGCGGCTGCTGGATACCATTGTACTTGGAATAAAGCGGCAGGTTGTTCTTCACTGCCTGCTCGGCATACCGCTGCAGGTCAAGATCAATAGTGGTGTAAATCTTCAGACCGTTCATATAAACGGCGTCCGCACCGAAGCGGGGGTCAGCGATAAGCTCCTGCAGCACAAAATCAACGAAGTAGGAAGCTTCCTCTTTCTCTCCGCTCTTTACATCTCTGAGCTTTATCGGCGTGTTCTTTGCTTCATTAATTTGTGCCCTGCTGTACATGCGCTTCTTTTCCGGTCTGCCGAATTTCTGCATGGCATCGAGAACCACCATCATTCGCTCATGGGCCGGCCAGCTGTCTCCTTCACGATAGAAGGGAGAATAGTAATTCGGACTCTTGGGAACGCCTGCCAGCATTGCACACTCATTGAGGCTCAGCTCACTGGCATGCTTGCCGAAATAGGTGAGAGCCGCAGATTCTACGCCGTAGGCACCCTGTCCGAAATAAATCTGGTTCAGATACATCTCAAGGATTTCATCCTTGGTATACTTTCTTTCCAGCTTGAGTGCCAGGAAAACTTCCTGAATCTTTCTCTGCAGCGTACGCTCCTGCGTCAGATACGCATTCTTGGCCAGCTGCTGCGTGATGGTGGAGCCGCCCTCACGGACAGAGCCGCCCAGCACATTCGATACGGCAGCGCGGAGAATGCCCCAGGGGTCAACACCGAAATGCTCATCAAAGCGATGGTCCTCAATGCAGACAAAGGCGTCCTGCAGTTCCTTGGGAATATTAGCCAGCTTCACCGGCACGCGGTTTTCCTCGGCGTGTATGCTGGTAATCTCCCTGCCCTTCACATCGTATATGTGTGAAGACGCCACCGGATTAATATCGGAAATATCTTCCTTAGTGTTGAGGGATGCCGTTACAAAGCCACAGCCAATACCAGCCAGCAGAATAAAGACCACCAGGCTGAAGTAGCTGATAATACGGACAGCCTTGCCCATACCGCTCATCTTGTTCTTTTGCGCCCTGTTATCACCGGCTCCGGCCTTAGAGGCTTTGCCGTTTTTGGACGCTTTTTTCTTTTCCATTTAACTCCTCCCTGCTCAAAGCAGAAACATTCATTTTTAATAATGAACAACAGAAGCAAGCTCCTTAGAGCCTAATCCATCGTTGCATTATATCACAAATGTTAAGGAAATGCCAATTCAATCTAATTACGCGTCTATGATATTCCTTAAAATTGTGCCTGTCACGTTTTTAGGGAGTGATTATTGTGCTGTCAAAAAACCTCCCCGATGACCTAACGGTCATCGGGGAGGTATGCTTTATTCTTTTGTTACAAAGAAGATGGCGGTTTGTCAGGCGGCTTCCGCAGCAGAAGAAGCCTTCTTCCTCTGGAGGAAATACAGCACTGCCATCACAACAATACCGATGATGTCTGTATCAAGACCCGGCTTGATAAGCATCAGCGCACCTATTGCAGCCACTGCTCTGAGCCACATGGCAACCGGTGCCAGGAAATAACCCTCAACTGCAACAGCAATGAGGAATACACCGAGGCAACCGGTAAGGGCGACAGTAGCGCCCTCGGCCAGGGTGGTATTTATGAGCATAAGCTGCGGTGCATAAACAAACATGAACGGAACAATGAAGCCTGCGATAGCCAGCTTTACAGAGGCGACGCCAGTCTTCATCGGGTCGCCGCCGGAAAGACCTGCAGCTGCAAAGGATGCCAGTGCTACCGGCGGCGTCAGGTTTGCAAACATCGCATAGTAGAAGCTGAACATATGAGCAGCTGCCGGGGCAATACCCAGCTTGGCAAGAGCCGGAGCGGCAATAGATGCGGTAATGATGTATGCCGGAATAGAAGGCAGACCCATACCGAGAATCATGCAAGTAATCATGGTGAACACCAATGTAAAGAGGATACTGGTATCGCCAAGAGAGATAATGGTATTAGCCATAGTGAGACCGAAGCCGGTCTTAGAGGAAACACCAATGATTACGCCTACGCAGGCGCAGGCAATAGCTACGGATACAGTCTGCTTCGCACCGTCTGCCAAAGCATCGATCAAATCGCTGACGGACATCCGGGTTTCCTTTTTCAGCCAGGATACCACGATGGTTACCAGAATGGTAAGTACAGCGGAGTAGATAACGGTGGTGCCAGAGAAGAAGAGCATATAGAGCAGGAAGAATACAGGAATCAGCAGGTGACCCTGACGCTTCAGTACTTCGCCGGTCTTCGGCAGCTGATCCTTCGGCAGTCCAACCAGACCGTCCTTAGATGCTCTCAGCTGTACCTGAATAATGATACCAAGGTAGTAGAGGAGTGCCGGTACAGCAGCCCATACGATGATGGAGGAGTACTTGACACTAAGCATCTCAGCCATTATGAAGGCAGCGGCACCCATAATCGGAGGCAGCAGCTGACCGCCGACGGAAGCAGCGGACTCAACAGCACCGGCGAATTCTTTGGAATAACCGGTTTTCTTCATCAGAGGAATTGTAAATGCACCGGTGGTAACAACGTTGGCAACCGCCGAACCGTTGATGGAACCAAGGAAGCCGGAAGCAATAACCGAAACCTTTGCCGGGCCGCCTTTGGTATGACCGGCCAAAGCCAGGGCAATATCATTAAAGAACTGACCCATACCGGACTTCTGCATGACGCAGCCGAACAGTATAAACAGGAAGATATAGCTGGCCGCTACACTAACGGAGGTACCATAGATACCCTCGGTGTTGGCAAAGAAATGGTTGGACAGAGATGTCCAGTCATAGCCGCGATGCATAAACATACCGGGCATGCTGCGGCCATAAAGACCATAGCCGATAAAGATAAGGCTCAGGATAGAAAGGGCATTGCCCGATACCCGTCGGCTGGCTTCAAGAACCAGAGCCACCAGCAGGGTCGCCATGACCATATCTGTCTGATTGGCATTACCGGCTCGCTCTACTACGCCCAGATAATCAGTATAAATGTATGCAGGTGCTGCAAAGGACAGCAGAACGAGAACCCAGTCGAAAATAGTCGGCTTTGTATGATCTGATTTTTTTGAGAACGGATACATGATGAAGCAAAGCGCCAGCATCATAGAAACATGCAGGGAGCGATGCACCAATGTAACCGGAGGGCCGAAGGCGGCCGTATAGAGGTGGTAGCAGGAAACGAGAACGCAAGCGATAAAGAAAATCTTTTTTACTGCGCCGGTCAGTTTTCTGGTGGCGGATTCCTTATCGTGCTTTTTGAGTACGGCTTCGGACTTTTCATCCAGCTGACCGTCAGTTGGCAGCTGTACGGCTTCTTCCACCGTCTTCTTGTTATCCTCCATTCCACAGCCTCCTTTCTTCAATGCGTAAAATAAGCCTTCGATGCTCGGGCAAATCCTTCCCCGTCATCAAAAGCTCATCGTTGAGTTTAATATCTCTTGTGGCGAAATGTGAATTTATCCAGTCGAATTGCTGAAATACCTGGCCGATTTCATCCATGTAAATCATCTTATCCTTTATGTAGCACTTCTTTCCCTTATTTTCAGGAATGCCTGCGCCAAAGGCAGGATAAGCGATAGTATCAAGCACCAAAGTATTATTCTCTTCTATATGATAGTACTCGTGCCATGGAATCTTCTCCCATGAATGAACCCAGCCGAAGAACAGCTTGTCCCCGACCTTTGCCGGCTCCTGACGAATCAGCTGGCCGGTTTCATAGTCGTATATCCGTAGGAGCCTCTCCGGACTCCCCCACCACTGCCACCCCGCAAAAAGCGAGGCAGCAGCTATGAGGAGTGCGAAGCAAGCAATCAGATTCTTGCGTACGATATTCATTTTATGGTTTAGTCAAAAATCAGTCCTGTTATTACTTAATGATGCCCTTAGCCTTGTAGTACTTCTCAGCACCCGGATGGAGCTTCAGGCTGGTACCGGTAATACCGCGGAGAGCAGTCTCAGGCTTAATCTCACGCTTTGCGGTAGCATGGGAAGCACCGATGGTCTCCAGACCCTTCTGGCTGTAGATACCATCGAGGATGTCATAAACAACATCATCGGAGAGGTTCTTGGATACGAGCATTACATTCATAACGGCAGCAGTTACAGTATCAGCCTTGGTACCATAAGTTTCCTTCGGAATCTTCCACTCGATGTAGAAGGGATACTTCTTGGTGAGGTTCTTCAGAGCCTCGCCATCAACCGGAACAAATACAACTTCTTTAGAAGTACCAAGCTCCTTGATGGTAGCGTTGCCAAGACCGGAGGTAACGAAAGCAACATCGCACTGACCGTTCTTCATCTGGTCAATAGCCTCGCCGTAGGAGAGGTAGTCAACCTTTGCATCAGCATAGCTCATGCCGTTAGCCTCGAAAATCATGCGGGCATTCAGCTCAACACCGGAGTTCGGAGCACCAACGCCTACGCGCTTGCCCTTAATGTCCTTGAAGGTCTTGATGCCGCTGTCAGCAGTGGTAACAATCTGTACGACATTCGGCCACAGGCCCATCATGACGCGGAGGTCGGTAGCCTTGGGCTTGCCTTCATAAGCGCCGAAGCCTTCAACAGCCTGAATGACGGAGTCGGACATGGCGATAGCCATCTCGCCCTTGCCGGTGAGGATTGCATTGATGTTTTCGCCGGTAGCACCGGTAGCGGTAGCACTGGTCTTGTAACCCATCTCACCTACTACCTTGGAGAATGCACCACCGATGGGGAAATAAATACCGCTGGTGGGGCCGGTAAGCACAGTGATGAATTCCTTGGAACGGTCAACCTTCTGGGTCTGTGCCTTCTGGTCCTTGGGAGCCTCAGCCTTCTTGTCTCCACCGCCGCAGCCGGTGAACATTGCAGCGGAGACCATGAGAGCCATCAGCATTGCAAACAGTTTTTTCATTAAGTCTCTCCTCCTTTTGATTACACATACATTTTAGACTAAACCTATAAACTGCTGTCGCTATTTTACAATAATAATGTAATTTCCGCAACAAAAATGACACTCCGATTCATAAAAATTTCAGAAAATATTGCATAATGTATATTTATACATGCTTCCCTGCGGATGATTCTTCTCCCCGATTAAAACCAACAGAATTTTGTGCGATGTTTACATGTATTCATTTCAAATTTCATTGACATTCCACATTGCAAAAATTATACTGATGTGTAAAGTCATATTTCACCGGCCGCCGTTTTTTGCGGCAAAATTACAGAGAGAGGTATAATAATGACAGCCAAAAAACCCGTAAAGATTACCGAAACAATCCTGCGTGATGCTCACCAGTCCCTGTGTGCTACCCGCATGCGCATTGAGCAGATGATTCCTCAGCTCGATGCCCTTGATGCTATCGGCTATAATTCCCTTGAAGCATGGGGCGGTGCTACATTTGACAGCTGCCTCCGCTTCTTGAACGAAGATCCCTGGGAGCGCCTCGACATTCTCCGCTCTCACCTGAAGAACACCCCTATCCAGATGCTCCTCCGCGGCCAGAATCTTCTCGGCTATAATCACTATAATGACGATGTCGTCCGCGCTTTCGTCCGCAAGGCTTCCGAGCACGGTGTCAAAGTATTCCGTATCTTCGATGCCCTCAACGATATCGACAATCTCCAGACCTCCATTGATGAAGCCCTCAAGTGCAAAGAGAAGCCCCATGTTCAGGGCTGCCTCGTATACACCATCAGTCCCTTCCATACCAACGAAACTTTCGTTGAGCTGGCAAAGCAGCTTGAGAAGATGGGTGTTCACTCAGTATGCATCAAGGATATGTCCGGTCTGCTGAAGCCTTATGTTGCCGAAGACCTCGTTAAGAAGCTGAAGAAGGCCGTCAAGGTTCCCATTCAGCTCCATACCCACTACACCTCCGGCTTTGGCTCCATGACCTACATGAAGGCAATCGAGGCCGGCGTAGATGTCATCGACTGCGCCCTCGCTCCTTTCGCCTGCGATACCAGCCAGCCCTGCACCGAAACCATGATTGAGACTCTCGTCGGCACTCCCTATGATACCGGTCTTGACCGTCAGGCTCTCAACCCCATCTCCCAGCACTTCCTGAAGGTGAAGGGTGACCTCATTAAGGAATTCGGCCTCAAAGGCTACTTTGATGTTAACCCCAATGTCCTCGACTTCCAGATTCCGGGCGGCATGCTCAGCAACATGGTCAACCAGCTGAAGGAACAGGGCATGGAAGACAAGTATCAGGAGCTTCTCGATGAGATGCCCCGCGTCCGTGCAGACCTTGGCTATCCTCCTCTCGTCACTCCCTCCAGCCAGATTGTCGGTACTCAGGCTACCTTCAATGTCATGCTGGGCGAGCGCTACAAGATGGTTCCCAACGAGGTCAAGGACCTTGCCCGCGGCAAGTTCGGCAAGACCCCGAAAGCAATCGACAAGGACTTCCTCATCAACACCATGCACATTGCCGAGAAAGACATCATCACCGATATGCGTGCTGACGATGCAAAGGCTAAGACCATGGCAGAGTTCAAGGCCGAGCTGGAGCAGAAGGGCTATATGAACCCGCCGGAGGAAGACATCCTCTCCTATGCTCTCTTCCCGCAGGTAGCCTCCGAGTTCTTCCACAAGAACCTCCGCTACATCACCGCCAACAAGGCAAAGGCTCTCCTTGGTCAGCTCCTAAAAATCGAGGATGCCAATGCTCTGAAGGCAGAGCTGCATAAAGCGCTCGACAAATAATCCCCAATTACATAATGTAGTCATATTCGGACTGAGGAAGATGATCAATCATTTTCCTCAGTCTTTTTCTTAATACACGGCCTTGTGAATAGAGCCGGCTAACCCCTCCCCTTTCAAAACCCCTTTCTTTATCCCGAAGTATATGGTATAATCTCTGCTAGTTAATTTGCATATATCCACAAGGAGGAATATAAAATGGCAAAAATCACTAAAGATATGGGTATCCTCGAAGTTGTTCAGCAGTACCCGGAGACTATCGAAGCTTTCATGAACAGCGGCATGGGCTGCATCGGCTGCGCCGCCGCTCATTTCGAGAACATTGAGCAGGGTGCTGCAGCCCACGGTCTCGACATCGACCTTCTCATGGCCGCCCTCAATGCAGCTGTTGACGATGCCGAAGCTGCCAAGGCTGAAGCAAAGTAATCTGACCGCGACATGAAAGAGCAGATAACCCGACTGATAAGGTATTTCCTATCAGAGAGATTATCTGCTCTTTTTCTTTTAGAGTTCAGACTCTAGGCTGATGGCTGTTATCTTTCCCTGCTTGTTTACGCAGAAGCTCATCACTCGGCCTGGATATTCGGATGATTCGTAGCAATACACATCATCCATTCCGGGATCTCTTACCCGAATCCCTGCACCAAACTTTTCTTTCACTTTCTTATAATCGTCGCCTACGGCAATGCCGCAGGGCATCGTAATAAATCCGCTACGAGCAGCCAGATTACCGGAAGTGATGCGCACGGTGCGAAGCCCCATCTCCTCTTCCGACTTTACAGAACCATTGCTGAAATACTGCACTGAAAAACCCTCGTAATGACGCCACACAAGCAGTGCTGCCTCCCCGAAGGGAATCTCCTCCCGCCGGTAAGCCTCACCAAAGAGCGCCGTAATCCTGGAAACCGGTACCCCATAAGCAAAGGGCTCCAGCCTCATCTCGCTGTCCGGCAGATTGTGAGCCTGAGCCGGAACGATAACGCTCATCAAAATAAAAGCAAGCAATAGGGAAAACCTGAAAATCCTTTTCATAAATAAACCCTCCTAAATAATATATTACGCCATTAGCATTCGCGGTACAATACACCGCCCCTAGACAAGTAAACCTTGCATGTAAACACGGAAAAGTTTTCTTGCAAAATCACGATACTGTGAATATAAAGGAGGCAGGGGTATTGTCCTTTAAGTGCATACCAAATAAGGAGGTGGAAAGTATGGCAACTTCAAGTATTACCAAAAATTTTGTTGTCTCAGGAAATGCCCAAGCGGAAATCTTTGCGAAAGCTATTGAAGAGTCATATCAGGAGTCTCTTCGCAGAGAAACCACACCAAATATTAAGGTTACCCATCTACGAGGGGCAGGCGCCATAAAGAGTTTCATGGAAAAAAGGGAAAACTTATGCTTAACAGCCTGACCGCCTTCAATATTCGTGAATTCTTGTCAAATAAAGATACCAGTCTCGGAGAGGAGCAGCTGCAGCAGCGTCTCTCCGAGTTTTTGTGTCACAAGAATTCAGATGTCGAGGATTTTTAAGAGAACAATCAATTGACTTTACCAAGAAGAACCAATATGTTTCATTCATAAAATTTGCCGCACAATCAAAGTCCGATATGGTCACCCTCGAACATCCAAAAATTCCGCCCTGCCATGCAGTTTTGTCTGCACCGAATTTGCAGGGAAGAATATACAGTCTCCCTTAAAGAAACTGAACCCCTCGCCATTATCATAAAAAACTGAGCCGCAACCATCAACACACAGCAACACCCTAAAGGAACTGCTGTCTGCCTGATAGTCTGCCATAGTCCTCCACCGCTCTGTGTTGAGCAATAGACGGTGTACCTCAAAATATTCGCACCGGCACAGCAGCTCTGTGGCACAGCCCGGACGATAACGCAAAACCCGCATCGGCTGTCTTGGCGTATCAGATTTTTGCCGATCAGCTACTGCCACTGCTTTCTTTATATGAAGTTCTCGCTTATTCCCATTCTTATCTACACGGTCGTAATCATACAAGCGGTATGTCAGATTAGAGTTTTCCTGTATCTCAGCTATCAGCGCGCCTGCACCTATTGCGTGTATTGTCCCCGCTTCAATGAAGAAAACATTTCCCCTATTTACCGGTACATACTGCAGATTGTGCTCTATAGTCCCATTCGCAAGGCTTGTTTCCAGTTCATCAGCCATAAGCTCCTTATTCAGTCCGTAGACAAGCTCCGTCCCCTTTGCCGCATCCAATACATACCACATTTCTGACTTACCAAGCTGTCCATTCTCATGTAAGCTGGCATACTCATCATCGGGGTGCACCT
>JAFNYY010000131.1 GCA_017383125.1 Schwartzia sp. (in: firmicutes) | reverse complement strand
GGCAATCGCTCTGGCCTTCACAGCACCGTTCTCAAGAATCTCATCCATCAGGTCATAGCGTCCTTCATACTTCTGACGGAGACCATGCATCTTGCCCATAGTGTCAACCAGCTTCTCAGCCAGGCACTTCTTGCAGGCTACGCAGCCGATTTCACCGGCCCGACACTTGCACTCGATATCGGGAACCTCAGCCTCATTGAAGAGCTTGTGGAATTTGAAGGCAACACAGACATCCGGATTGCCTTTATCGGTCTTCCTGATACGCTGGGGATCGGTGACAATCATCCGTACCCGCTCACGAATCTCATCCGGAGAAGCAGCAAAGGGAATGGTATTGCCGTAGGACTTGGACATCTTGCGTCCGTCAATGCCCGGCAGTACCTTGGCCCGGCTCATAAGGCCCTGAGCCTCTACGAAGATTTCTTTATTATAGAGCATATTGAAGCGGCGAACGATTTCGCGGGCCAGCTCCAGATGGGGATTCTGATCCTCACCTACCGGCACGAAGTTTGCCTTGTAGAGGATAATATCGGCGGTCATCAGCTCCGGGTAGCCGAGGAAGCCGTAAGTGTTTATATCCTTACCCTGCTCTCCGAGATTCTGAAGCTTGTCCTTGTAGGTCGGGACACGCTCCAGCCAGGACAGCGGAGTCATCATGGACAGGATGAGATGCAGTTCGGCATGCTCCTTTACATGAGACTGGGCGAAGATAATATTCTTCTCCGGATCAAGACCGGCAGAGAGCCAGTCAAGCAGCAGGTTGTAGCTGTTCTCCTTCAGCTGGGAAGGATCAGCATAGGAGCTGGTAAGGGCATGCAGGTCAGCAATAGCAAATATGCAGTCATAGTCGTTCTGCAGCTTTACCCAATTCTCCAAAGCTCCGAGATAATTGCCCAGATGGAATTTGCCGGAAGGCTGCATGGCACTGAATATACGACCTTTACTCATTTATAAGATACCTCCAAGAAGCAGGGATATAGTAATCGAAAAAACCTTGAGAGTCAGACGGGCCAGCGGGACAAGTATACTGCCCAGTATCGGCGTCATCATCATCGCTATCAAAATAAGGAAGCTGTATCGCTCAAGCTGCATGTATCGCCATCGATGCTCATAGGGGATGATGTGATACAGCACCTTGGAACCGTCCAATGGCGGCAGCGGTATCAGATTGAAGATACCGAAGTTTATGTTGTATATGACAATCATCCAGATAACAGTATACATACCGCCGGTAACAATACCGGGGGCAAACCGCCGCAGAAGGACAAGCACCAGCATAGCAGCAAAGGCAATAATAAAATTTGCCGCCGGGCCGGCAAGAGCCGTAAGAATCTCACCCCTGGTGCGCTCACGGAAGTTCATGGGATTGTACTCGACCGGCTTCGCCCAACCAAATCGTGCCACCAGCAGCATGACAAGACCGATGGGGTCAATGTGAGCTCTGGGGTCAAGGGTCAGCCGCCCCATGAGCCGGGGAGTGAAGTCACCCATGGCCACAGCCATGCGGGCATGGGCGTACTCGTGAAAAACAAGGGCAATGAGCAGACCGGGTAAACCGGCAATCATGCCCATAATATCAAAATCAAACAAAAAACACACCCCTCAGTCAGCTTCGCTTTGGCAAACTCACTTAATAAGTCCGAGCGCAGCGATGGACGAATTTAGTGAGTGCCATCCAGCGAACAAAGTGAGTCGGAGACAGCTCCCCTATAGGGGAGCCTTTTATATGGTATATTACAAGCGGCTTGCCATTAAAATTGCAATGCAGGACTTAGCATCGGTTATTTCTCCGCTCATGACCTTTTCCACAGCATCCGTCAGCGGCATCTTCACCACATTGATGAACTCGTCATCGTCGAGTCGCTGGGGGCCGACGGCAAGACCTCTTGCCAGATAAATATATATCCGCTCATTGGTGAAACCAACTGTTGTATCAATAGCGGTAAGATACTTCATCTCACGGGCCGAGCAGCCTGTTTCTTCGGCCAGCTCACGACAGGCACAGGCCAGCGGCTCTTCTCCGATAACATCAAGCTTACCGGCCGGAATCTCCAGCGTCACCTGCCTGACCGGATAGCGGTACTGGCGGACCATGATTACCTCGCCCTCTTCGGTTATTGGGACTACTGCTGCCGCAGCAGGATGCTTTATCCACTCGCGCTCTGCTGTACGGCCATCCGGAAGTCTGACCTCGTCCCGGAAGACATGGAGCAGACGACCATGATATATTTCCTTGGAATTTATTCTTGTTTCAATGAGATTTGCGTCGATATTCTCTACGCCGTCCATAGTAGTCACTTCCCGTATTTTAATCTGAAATATTATAATACATTTTGCCTCAAATCTCAACGGGAATTTTGTTCTGTCACCCCTCCGGCACTTCGTGCCACCTCCCCTATAGGGGAGGCTTCTTTGCTTGACCAACACCTAAAAGGCTCCCATTGAGGGGAGCTGTCAGCGAAGCTGACTGAGGGGTGCTGTATATTCTATCACCCTTCCGCCCTTCGGCCACCTCCCCTAGAGGGGAGGCTTCTTTGCTTGACCAACACCTAAAAGGCTCCCATTGAGGGGAGCTGTCAGCGAAGCTGACTGAGGGGTGCTGTATATTCTAT
>JAFNYY010000130.1 GCA_017383125.1 Schwartzia sp. (in: firmicutes) | reverse complement strand
CGGTACTAGACTCTGACTGCGTATGCTTACTTGTCAATCGTCAAGTACCGATGTTGATTAACGGTTTTCTTACACACCATATTCATACGGAATTACATTAAGGAATAATACCGCTTCGCGGTATTTACAAGCAATTTTTTCTCTGTGGAGAACATGTAGACAACCGGTGGACGGGCTGTGAATAGATTTCAGACCATCATGACTGATGTGGATATGTGGACAAAATGTGGATGACAATCCACTGACTTTCCACACCGCCTTTTAGTGATATCACTGGTCTGAGCAGCCTTTTCCACTTTTCAACCGCCTATACTACTACGGATACTATCTATCTTTATAAAAATAAATATATTACAAATAAAAAGGTCGTGTGGATAACAATGAAATTTACCTGTGAAAGACAAGAACTTATGGAAGCACTTTCCGTAGCTATCAAAGCCGTATCCTCCTCTCCAAACTCTCCTATATTATCAGGTATCTGCATCATCGCTACTACCGGTGAAGGTGATACCACCGGAGAGCTGGAGCTGAGAGCTACCAATAACGACCTCTATATCGTCACAAAGGCCAAGGCAAATGTAGAGGAATCCGGTGAAATGATTCTCTCGGCAAAATACCTCTATGATTTCTGTCGTACCTTCCGTGGTCTCAGCGTGACCTTTGCGGAAGACAAAGAGCGCAACATGGTAAAGCTTTCCTCCGACGATGCGAAATGCGACCTGCTGACTATGGTAGGTCAATTCCCGGAGCCGAAGCATCACAAGGCTTCCGCTACCTTCACCGTCGCTGCCAGCAGCTTCAAAAAGCTTATCTCTGAGGTCTGCTTCGCTGCCGCTCAGGAAAATGAAATCAGCGGCAAAGCAATTTTCACCGGCTGCCTTATGGATCTCAACGACAGGGATATAAATCTGGTAGCAACCAATACTCATCGTCTTGCTATCACTACCGGCAATGTAGAAGGGGACGGAGCCAAGGCACAGACGATCGTTCCCTCCCGCGTACTGGCAGAAATCGGCCGTACTATGCCGGATACTGACGCTACCGTTACTGTAGATATTTCCCGGGAGAATGTGATCTTCTCCTTTGAGAATATGATGATTGCTACCTCTGTAATCGAGGGCGTATTCCCTGACTATCGCCGGGTAATCCCCAAGGAGCTTCCCATCACCGCCACCATCCGCCGCAGCCTCTTCCAGCAGGCTGTCACCCGCGCCTCAATCATTGCCAAGAGCTCAAATATCGCCACGGTAGTAAAGCTGGCCTTCGGTGACAATGCTGTGGTGGTAAGTGCAAACAGTCAGGCAATCGGCTTTGCCGAGGACACCATTGAGGCAGCTATCGAGGGCGGCGAGCTGACTATCGCCTTCAATCCTGACTATCTGGCTGATGCCATGAAGGTCATGAACAGAGATGAGGTAATCCTTGATATGGCCGCTTCTCTGAAGCCGGCTATTATCAGAGAGCCGGGGAACGAGAGCTTCCGCTGCGTCATAACTCCGGTAAGAACAAAGAACTGATGGATTAAATGAAGATAAAGTCACTGGCTCTGCGAAATTTTCGCAGCTATGAAGAGCTGAATATGGAGCTTTCACCGGGAATAAACCTTCTGGTGGGAGAGAACGCTCAGGGAAAGACAAATATTCTGGAGTCGGTTTTCTATACTGCTCTTGCCCGCTCACACCGCACCTCGGATGATAATGATATGGTGAAGCAGGGGAAGAAAGAGGCATCGGTAGATGTTGTCCTGGACCGGCGCGGCGTAGAGAGCAGTCTGTCCTTTCATATGTACAGGACGGGAGCCAGCCGCAGGAAAATAATAGCCAACGGTCTGCAGGTAACTCTGCGCCAGCATGTGGGCTCGGTGAATATTGTCTGCTTCTCGCCTGAGGATCTCTATCTGGTGAAGGGAGCGCCGGCCGGCCGCCGGAAATTCCTTGATGCAGAGCTTAGTCAGGCCAGTGCCGCTTATTTTCATGATTTTGATGAATATATAAAGATTCTGAATCAGAGAAACAGCCTGCTTAAATCCATAAAAGAAAAAATGATGGGCTTTTCTGATGAGGAAGATGCCCCGCCTGAGGGGTATTATCCCTACGATGGGACTTCTGATACCGTGACCTTCAGCGGCAGCAGCTATGATGATATGCTGGAGGTATGGGATAAAAATCTTGCCGATAGGGCGGCCAGAGTGGTCATTCGGCGGATAAATGCCATAAAGCGGCTGAATAGAGTGGCCGGTGGGATAGCCCACCGTCTTACGGCCGGAGCCGACTCCCTGAATATGGAGTATGAGCAGATAAATCTAAGACAGGATGATATAGGAAAAATCATGATGTCCGAGGCGATGGAGAATATCTCCGGAAGCACAGAGGATGTATTTAATAATTTAGTAATAAAAAGTGTATCCGATGGATATTTGGCAGAGTTGCGGCTGCGCCGGAGGAAGGATATTTACAGAGGAAGCACCTCTATTGGCCCTCACCGTGATGATGTAAAAATATCTGTTAACGGCCTTGATCTGAGAAGCTACGGCTCTCAGGGTCAGCAGAGGACAGGGGCGCTTTGCCTGAAGCTGGCGGAGGTAGAGTTCCTCCGGCAGACAGCCGGTGAGTATCCTATCCTGCTCCTGGATGATGTGATGAGTGAGCTGGACAGGGGACGGCGGCTGGAGCTTCTTGAGTATATCCGCCGGTCTGATATTCAGAGTATTATTACCGCTACCGACAGGGCTTACTTTGATGGGGCGATGGATTGTATTCAGGCGGTTTACAGGGTGAGGAACAGCGTAGT
>JAFNYY010000129.1 GCA_017383125.1 Schwartzia sp. (in: firmicutes) | reverse complement strand
CGTGAAGTCTCAATTGTGTTAGAATGGGATTGATCCATAGTGATTGCTCATTTGTTGATGATTTCTAGCAAAACCATTCTAACACAGGTAGCCGCTATGGATTTTTATTTTTTTGATTAACTGTTCAAGTTCATTATACAATCAATCAATAAATTTTGGGTCAATCATTTTTCTCGTGGGATTGACCCTTTATTTTTATAAGAGTGCACTTACTGTATATACACTCTTACCGCAAAAGGCCACGCCATAGCCAACAATATTTTTAATACCTCTATCTTTCAGGTCAGTGCCGTATTTATTTCGATTTATCTGTGCCAGCCCTTCTTCTGCCCTCGCCTTTAATGATTGCTCGTCTGATGCAATCTTAAACTCCATAAGCATTGCCGGAAGCGACTTCTCCCGCGGCTCCAGCTGTATGTCAAATCTGCCGTAGCCCGATTCATGGTTCGAGCGAATGATATATTTATCCGTCAAGGCCGCAACCAATCCTAAAGACAGGCCATGATAGAACGCTTCGGAAGTCGTGTCCAAGAAGCTGGCCGAAACCTTCAAGAAATCGTTGATTGCCTTTTGCAGAGAATATCTATCCGCAGCAATCAAAGCACGCCTTATATTATTGGCCACATTGACATTGTTCTCCACATTGTCAGTAAGCCAATTCAATATTTCATTCCGAAAAATCGTCTTTATTTCCTTATTTGGTAACGCCAGCTTATAAAAATCATCACCAACATAATCAACGACTTTCAAATATCCTGTCAAAAGCAGGAAGGTAAAAATCGCGTCCTTCTTAGTCTGCAGCATAGGATAGATTACTCTCGTATCTATGCTTACGATGATTTCCTTGTCCAACAGGAGGTCATTAAGATCCCCTACTACTGAATTATCCACATTCAGCAATATTTCCCGAACAATTTCATTGCTGCTGGTATTCGCCCAATAAGGAGCCGGTGCACATCCGGCACTGAAGTAGCTGGTAACGGACCATGGATTATAGATATCATTTTTCCCGAAGCGATATCCATCGTACCACTGCCGAATATCCGGCAGTTTATCTTCCTGCCCATAGTAAGCAGCCATTTTCTCGACTTCATCCTGTGTAAAACCGAAATAACTGCTAAATCGTTCATCTACAACCGTATTAACGCTAATGTTATTTAAATCACTGAACAGATTTTCCTTTGATATGCGCAGAATACCTGTCAAAAATCCTCGTTCCAAACTAGGATTATCTTTTAAAGCCTCGGAGAAGAAGTTCTTCATAAAGCTGATTACTTTTTCATAAAAGCCTTTGTGATATCCCTGCTGAATGGGAGTATCATATTCATCTATCAGAATTATAGCTTTTTCATTGTAGTGCTTGCTCAGCATATCACTGAGCAGTTTAAGCGACTTTAGATATTCCACGTAAGTAAGCTGCTGTGACAGCACACGTCTAAATGTATCTTTTTCATCATCATCCAGCAGTTCACTCGCTAAAAGCTCACTGTGTCTTTTATATTCATATTTCAATAACAGCTGTATACTCTCATAGGTTTCATCCCATGTATCCAGCTTAATATCCTTAAAGCTCAGGAAAATAGTTGGATATCTACCCTGCGCATCGGTGTATTTTTTTCCTTCCCGCCATATTTTTTTATTACGGAAATAAACAGAGTTATCCCTGTCGCTTTTCTCAAAAAAAGTTTTCAGCATATCCATCGTCAATGTTTTGCCAAATCGACGCGGACGCGCGAAGAGAATCACCTTGTTGTATTCGTCCAGTATTTCTCTAATCAGTAAGGTCTTATCTACATAGTAGCATTTTTCGCTTACCTCGGAATATGAAGTATTGCCAACTGGGCACGGCAAAACAGATCTTGCTGTGCTGCCCTTTATTTCATTCCTGTTATTTTTAAAACTCTCGATTGCGTTCTTCGGTATCTGCCAACGCCTTCCTTCCCGGAAAGCTCCACTCAAATCACCACTTGCGCACAGGCCACTTATACGTCGGGTCGTCAGGTTCAACAAATCAGCAGCTTCTTTCGTTGTTAAGAAATTCATTTCCTCACCTCATTTCCGATATTATACTTCAGATTTCCGGTTTCCGCAAATCGGAAATCGTGCAAGTCTGTAAATTTCCGCATTTATAAAATCAGTTTGTCACTCATATGCAAAAACAGGACAGCCACTGGCTATCAACCATGTGACTGTCCTGTTTTTTACATGCAGAGTTTAGTATACCTTCGTTACATCGTAGCCTTCGGCCTTCAGAGCATCAACAATGCGGCTGATGTGCGTCGGTCCGTTGGTCTCTACGGTGACCTCAAGCATTACCTTCTTGAAGCTGTCGGTTACCATTGCCTGATTATGTTCCAGATGGATTACATTGGCATTAAGCTTGGCGAGAATATTTGCTACAGCCAGCAGCTGACCGGGCTTATCCGGCAGAGGAACGCTGAAGCAGAACTCGCGGCCGCGGGCAATGAGTGCCTTGTCGATAAGAGCTGCGATGGTAGAAATATCGATGTTGCCGCCGGAGACGATTGCCGCTACCTTCCTGCCTTTGAAGGGGAGCTTCGTAAGAGCGGCAAGGCTGAGTACGCCGGCACCCTCGGCGATGAGCTTGTGCTTCTCGATGAGAGAGAGCAGGGCGGACATTATCTCCATCTCGGATACGGTAATAATACCATCCAGATATTTTTTGCAGAAAGCATAAGTAAGGTCGCCGGGAGTCTTTACGGCACAGCCGTCAGCTACCGTATCAACGGCCCCGAGGCTTATTACGCCGTTTGCCTTGAAGGACTCGTTCATGCAGGGAGCACCTTCCGGCTCTACACCGAATACGAGGATGTTCGGGTTCAGGGATTTTGCTGCCAGAGCAACACCGGAGGCGAATCCACCGCCGCCGATAGGCACGAGAATGCAGTCAACATCCTTGCAGTCATCAATGATTTCCATAGCGGTAGTGCCCTGACCGAGCAGTACCTTAAGGTCATTGAAGGGATGGATATAAACATAGCCCTTCTCATCCTTCAGCTCCTGCGCCTTTGCTGCAGCATCGTCAAAGGTATCTCCGTGGAGAACTACCTCGACACCGTAGGCACGGGTAGCTTCTACCTTCAAAATCGGAGTAGTAGCCGGCATACAGATGACTGCGTGGACCCCCAGCTCCCGGGCAGCGTAGGCTACACCCTGAGCGTGATTGCCGGCGCTGGCAGTGATAATGCCCTTCTTTTTCTGCTCCTCGCTGAGCTGGCTGATGCAGTTGTAAGCACCGCGGAGCTTGAAGGAACCGGTTTTCTGAAGATTTTCCGGCTTGATGAGGACATTATTTCCCGACAGCTCGGAGAAATATTCACTCTCTATGAGCTTCGTCTTGCGGACTACTCCGTCCAGCTGCTTACTGGCGCAATAGACATCGGCGATGTTGGTCTCCGCAACGATTTCTTCCACGGTACGGGAGACCTTCTGCTCCTCGGATTTTGTTACTCTTGCTTTAGACATCAATTATTCCTTCTCTTTTAATTCTAACTCAGATGTGCAGTGGGGGCAGCGTGTCGCCTCATCTGCGATTATTTCATGGCAGTATGGGCAGCGGCGGGCCTCAACCGGCGGAGGCGGCGGAGGCATCAGGCGGTTTATCTGCCGCATGACAACAAAGACCGCAAAGGCGATAATAACGAACTCAATAACGGTATTGATTAAGGCACCATAGGCAATAACGGGAACATTCTGCGCCTTTGCCTCAGCCAGCGTAACTACCGGCTTTGAGCCCAAATTTATAAAGAGATTCGAGAAATCTGTTCCGCCGGTAAGGCAGCCGATAATCGGAGTAATAACATCGGTTACAACGCTGGTGACAATCTTGCCGAAGGCACCGCCGACTACAACGCCGACAGCCAGATCAGCAACATTGCCGCGGAGGGCAAATTTCTTAAACTCGCTGAAAAATTTGCTCATTGCGATCCATCCTTTCACAATATCATAATGTTTTAGCCTGCTTCAATAAAGCTCCGCTACGGGAATTATGCTTCTTCCTTCTCCCGGGCCATGACCGCCTGTACATAGATGGCACACTCAAGGCGCTTCTTCTGCAGCTCGCAGCCGATTTCGTAAGGCTGATAAATATCGCCGTGGAACAGGTCGGCATTGGCATGGCAGCCGCCGGAGCAGTAGAATCTGGCCCAGCAGTTGGAGCATTTTTCCTTATTGAGAACATGGGCGTTGCGGAATTTCTTCGGCAGCTCCTTGTTCTCTACATCAGTCCATACCGTGCCCAGCTTGTAGCCGTCACGGCCGACAAACTGGTGGCAGGGATAGAGGTCGCCGTTGGCAGCTACCGCAAAGTATTCGTGACCTGCACCGCAGCCGGCCAGGCGCTTGGCTACGCAGGGGCCGTTGGAAAGGTCCATGTTGAAGTGGAAGAAGAAGAATCCCTTCCCCTCTGCCCGGCGCTTCAAATACTCCTCGGTGAGCTTGTCATACTCGGCAAAAATCTGGGGCAGATGCTCCTCGGTAATACCGAAGGGAGAATCCTTCAGGACTACCGGCTCCACGCTGAGGACATCGAAGCCTTCATCCGCCATGGACATAACATCCTTGGTGAAATCGAGATTTTCCGCTGTATAAGTACCCCGGAGGAAGTAGTCCTTGCCGTCACGGGAATCAACCATCTTCTTGAAGTTTGCGACACAGCGGTCGTAGGTGCCGTTGCCGCCGGCATCGGGACGCATATTGTCGTGGACTTCTTTGCGTCCGTCGAGGCTGAGAACGAGGCTGATATTGTTGTCATTGAGCCACTTGCGGTTCTCCTCGTTCAGCAGGAGTCCGTTGGTGGTGAGGGTCAGCTTGAACTGCTTGCCGGTTTCCTTCTCCCGCTGACGGACATACTCGGTGACCTCTTTAATCATCGGCATATTCATCAGAGGCTCGCCGCCGAAGAAGTCAATCTCACAGTGCTTGCGGGCGCCGCAGTGATTGATGATGTAATCAACGGCTGCCTTGCCGGTCTCGGCACTCATGAGCTGACGGACGCCGGAGTATTCACCGGTACCGCCGAAGCAGTACTTGCAGCGGAGGTTGCAGTCATGAGCTACCATGAGGCAGAGGGACTTCACCAGACCGTGCTGGGCAAATACAGGCGGTACATCTATATCCGGAGCGAAAAGCATCTGCTCGTCGATAAGCTGACGAAGCTCATCCATGCACTCGGACAACTCAGCCTTATCATATTTTCCGGACAGCTTTGCAATGACAGCCTCATCATTTGCGCCGTCAAAGGTGTCCATAATATCGTAAATCATTTCGTCTACCAGATGGACGGCTCCGCTGTTCACATCAACCAGCACGAAGTCGTCTCCCTGGCGAAACTTATGAATTTTTTCTTTAGTGTTTGTCATTAAAAATACTCTCCCAAAATTCCAAAAAAATGCTGCCGCCCGCGGGCAGCAGCACTTCCCTGGTTACTTCTCGCAAACCTGGTTGCCAACCGTGCAGGAGGTCTTGCAGGCCGACTGGCAGGAGGCCTGGCATTCGCCGCAGCCGCCGGTCTTCAGGGTCTTCTGAAGGGTCGGCTTGTTGACCGTCTTAATGTGTTTCATGGACATATCCTCCTTCTTGCTCTTTTATTTTAAGCTACGAATAGCTCATTACATTCTACCCTCTTTTTGCGTCTGACGCAAGGGGTTCAAGTCCATCAGGGACTAAAATTATCCTGACGGGCAAATTAGACGCGCCGGGAGGTGACATCTCCAACCGCAGCTCGTCCTCCGGCTCGAAGTGACCGATAAGCGTTACCTCGTCCTCCGGTGTCAACAGGCACTTGCCTTCCTTGTCGGCATAGGAGCTGTCAGGCAGGCCGGCCACGCCGAATCCCCAGCCGGAGCCTTTGGGTGTTTCCACCATCCGGGCAGTGCCGGGATCACCGTCTGTTTCCACATTTACCGCTCCGGCGTAGACACCGCCGCGGGGAGCCAGATAGACATTAAACCCGCCGCCTCCGCAGGGAATTGTTATGTTGTAGACGATTCCGTAGTTGCCGTTATTCGTCATGATTGAGCCGTCGGTAGCATCAATGCCGCTGCGGAATTTATCAGCTTCACCGTCACCAACAATGAAATACACCACGCCGTCACGGGATGGGCGGTATTTCTTTGCCCCGGTCATAAGCCGGTCCATTCCGGTATAGCTTCCCCGCAGTGTGTTGTCTACAGCCTTGATAATCGGTGCCTCGTCCAAATAGGTAAGGGGATTCTTCTTCGCATCATAGACCAGCAAATTGGCAATCACCGGATTGTTCACGGTGAAGTCTATACAGCCGTATACCAGATATTCCGGCTTCATCAGCTGCCGCTGCTGCTCACGGCTGAGGACTCTCCGTTCTCCCGGGGACAGAATAAACGAGGAGGCGGTCTGCTTGCCGAAATAAGCTAACTGCGTTGCCTTACCTACGGCCAGATAATCGGGAGACGGCTCCGATATACCGAGCCTGGTTACATGGACGACAGCATGGGCCTCGCCCTTGTTTTCAAGGACAACAGCCGTCCGGAAATTTTTCTTTGCTGCATTCACCTGATAGTACAGTGCCCGAACATCACCCTTCACCTGATCGGTGTAATAGATACCGGGTTTTTCTGCGTACTCCGGGTTGTCTGAAAGCAGCAGCGTACCGCCGATGTCATGAGTTTTCATGGTCCACGGGGTCATTTCCTGAGGCTTTGCCACTGCCGAAAGCTTCTTCGGCGGCTCCGGCTGCTTTACAGTCTCCGGCACCGCTGCCGGCTTCTGCAGCGCCTGTACGGCTGCCTCTCTTGTTGTCAGCAGGGACATTTCCTTTTCCTTCTCCGCCCTCGCATCTTCTGCCGCCTTTGCAGCCTTCGCCTTTTTCTTTTTTTCTTTGCGGGATTCCTTTTCCGCAGGAGCCTTCGTCTCCGGCTCCCCGACTGCCATCTCCGGAGTCTTTTCAGGCTCCGGTGCCTTCGGTTCTTCATTTATTTCCGGGACAGGCTTCTCCCCTTGCGGAGCAGGCTCACCTCCGGTGACTGTATCATCCGTATCGGACTCAGTCTCCAGCATTCCTTCCCCATACCGGTCTGAGAAAGGGCGGTGTCCCGGGTCTGTATTCCGGTAGAACTCTCCGTCCCCCCGCTGATGGGGCCGGTCGTGAACGATTGTCACAGCCTCCGCCGGAGCCGCCGGAGCAAAGGGCCACACGCCAAGCAGCGCCATTGATGACAGCGCTGCCGCTATCATCCCTGTCTTTTTTCTCAAAAAATTCCTGACCATTATCGTTCCTCACCAATATCCCAGCCGAAAATGTGATACAGCTTTGCCCTTGCCAATCGTATCCGCAAACCCGCGGTGCTTGGCAGGTACTTTACCGGTCTGGTTATGTTCACCCGCCGGAGATGGTAAGGGCTGGTGGTTGTCGTATTGTAGCCCGGCTCTCCGGTAACAGCAGTCAGATAATCGTTTTCCTTCAGATATGTCACTATCCGGTCATCATACTTTCCTTCCGGATAGGAGAAGGCGGTGACTCTTTTGTGAGCGTACCACCAGAGAATGATACGGGAATATTTCGCTTCGTCAAAAGCCGGCAGATTGTCCATCTCCGTGAGAGGAATATGGTTTGCGGTATGACTGCCCAGCTCAAAGCCCCGCCGCCGCAGACGGTTCAAGTCCGACCAGTCCAGATAGTGCGGACGGCCGATGTAATTCGTTACCATATAGACGGTGCTTCGCATACCCACCGCCTCCATCATCGGCATCATATTGTCCAGCATATCGTCGTAGCCGTCGTCAAAGGTGACGATGATAGGCTTGGGCGGCAGCTTAAACGCCCCTATCTGATAGCGGGCAAACTGCTCTGTGGATATGGTGCTGTAGCCCTGCTCCGACAGATACGCCAGATGGGCGGCAAAATCGTCGGTGGTCAGAGTCCACTCATCGGTATCTCGATTGTTTACCTTGTGGTATTCCAGTATAGGTACACCCTCGGGAGTGTACTGCTCAAGCGCTAAAAAAGCGGCTGCTGTCAGAAATATCAATACTGCCGCCGTCTTAATTACCAGCTTTACCGGACCCCAGAGCCTCTCCACAGTCCCTCGTTCAGTTGACAAATCTCTTCTCCTGCCCTGTTCACATATTTTCTGCCATTTCGACAATTTTCCTCAGCCGGTGATTTACGCCGCTGCGGGTGATTCCCAATATTTCCGCCAAATCAGTAAGGGAGGCATCCGGATTAGCCAGTCTTGCCTCCAGAGTTTCCTGAAGCTTCTCCGGCAGGGCAGCCTTCCCTTCCCCGGTAAGCTGCCGGATGGCATTGAGCTGCCGGGCTGCGGCGTCGGCGGTTTTCTGAAGGTTCGCCGTCTCACAGTTTACCAGTCGGTTGACCTGATTGCGTACTTCCTTCACATTGCGGGAGATTTCCAGCTTCTCCGCTGCCTGCTCCGCACCCACCATATTCAGGAAGTCGGCAATGGCATCCGCTTCCTTCACATAGACTATATAAAATTCCTTCCGGTCGGTAAGACGGGCCGGCAGGGACAGCTTCTCTGCCAGATTCAGCAGGAATTCCGCATACTGATAGCTGGTACTGACAAACTCCAGATGGTATCCGGCACCAGGTCGATTGACACTGCCGGCTGAGAGAAACGCTCCCCGGATATAGGCCACCTCGCAGCAGCTGCGCTTCAGAAAGCCGCGTCCCGGTGTAGGAGCGCTGCCCGGCAGCAGCTCCAGCTCCTCTATCATCCTTCCCACCGCCGGCTGGGGCGGGATTCGTACCTCATAGCGGGTATTTTTCTTCAGCCGCAGGGCTCTGCTCACGGTAATCTCCGTGGTGATGGCACCCTCGTCCTTCAGGAGCCTGAGTACCCGTCTGGCAACGGCCGCATTCTCGGTAGAAAAGCTGAGGCCGGGGCCGCTCCTGCCCCCGAGGGTCATGGTGGCACCGGTTTTCAGCAGAGCCGCCAGCTCCGCCCGGCGGCAGCATTCGCCGTCGCCCTCACCGCGGGCCAGTTCATTTTTTACCTCGCTAGCAAACGATATCACGGTAAATCACTCCGCAAACTGTTAAATTGAATCCTCAAGCCGATGAAGCAGCTCCTTCAGGCACTCCGTCAGCTTTTTGGGGTCGTGGTGAACGCCGTCGGTCCTGTTTACAATATCAGCCTGAACAATGCCGACACCCAGAGCCTTCAGCTCCTCTTCGTCCACCACTACCGGATATTCTCCGTGGGCGGCATAGTGAGCCTCCTTCTCCTGAGAAACGGGAGCGCTGTTCACCACTACATAATCGATTATCCCCTGTCCCGCATGCTCGATGATTGCCCGTACATGCATGGAGGCAGTATAGCCATCCGTCTCGCCGGACTGGGTCATGACATTGCAGATGTAGACCTTTATTGCCGATGATTTCTTGATAGCCTCCGCTATCCCTTCGACCAGAAGGTTCGGCATGACCGAGGTGTAGAGAGAACCAGGGCCCATGACGATAACCTCTGCCCGATAGATAGCATCGATAGCCGCCGATACAGGCATGACCGGGCTTGGAGACAGCTTTACTCTTTTAATTCTCTTTTTCGCCAGCGGAATCCGGGATTCACCGCAGACAACGGTGCCATCCTCCATGGTGGCATCCAGCCGGACATACTGTGTAGATGCCGGCAGAACCCGACCCTTTACCGCCAGAACCTTCGACGAGGTTTCAAGTGCCGACTCCATGTCGCCGGTAACTCCGCTCATAGCCGCCAGAAAGAGATTGCCGAAGCTGTGGCCGGCCAGCTCCTTATTGCCGCCGAAGCGGTACTGGAAAAGCCGCTCCATCAGAGGCTCGGTATCAGCCAGAGCTACAAGACAGTTTCGCAGATCCCCCGGAGGGATAATGCCCAGCTCCTCACGAAGACGGCCGGAGGAGCCTCCGTCATCGGCTACGGTGACAATGGCGGTCACATGGTCGGTCATTGTCTTCATGCCGCGAAGGAGCATGGACAGGCCGTGACCGCCGCCGATAGCGGTGATGACCGGGCCGCTCTTCAGCCGCCGCTTTTCGTAGACAAGGTCTACAAGGTCTGCCGAATTTTCCGGCAGGATAAGGGTGATGACTGACCGGATGACAAATCGGATAGCCAGCAGCATTACCGACAGTCCCAGCAGGATGATGACGGCACCGACAAGGGCGGTAGCGCCGTAGTCATAGCTACCCCGTATCAGGTAAACAAAGCGGAAGATACTCTCCTCCACCTGTTCAAGATATTTGTAGTTGAATATCAGGGCAAGCCCCAGACTCACCAGCATACCTCCTGCCATGAACAGGAGCAGCCAGCGCTTGAAGTGCATGCCGGGATACAGCCACTTTAACAAATGCATGATAAAGCCTTCTTACTTATTCTGTTTCCACATGCTCACGCACATCGTTTTTCTGCAGGTCGCGGTGCTCAAGAGAGGCCGGATAGCCTGCCGCCGTAAGGGTTTCTGCCACATGATGGGCGACGAATACCGACCGGTGCATACCTCCGGTGCAGCCGACAGCGATGACAAGCTGGCTCTTACCCTCAGCTATGTACTGAGGCACCAGGAAGCTCAGGAGGTCATCCAGCTTCTTCAAAAATTCGTGGGTCACTTCATGACTGTTTATAAACTCAGCCACCGCCGGAACTGTGCCGCTCTTATGCTTCAGCTCATCAAGATAGAAGGGATTAGGCAGGAACCGCACATCAAATACCAGATCTGCATCGAGGGGAATGCCGAATTTATAGCCAAAGGACAGGACATTTATACTGAGATTTTTCCCGTCTGCCTCACCGAAAAGACGCACCAGCTTTTCCTTCAGGGCCGTCTTTCTCATCTCGGATGTATCTATGGTGTAGTTTGCCAGTTCCAGCACCGGGGCCAGGCGCTCACGCTCTCTGGTCACGCCTTCTGATATGCGGGAGGACGGAGCCATAGGATGGCTGCGGCGGGTCTCCTTGTAGCGGCGGATAATGGCGGCGTCGGAGGCCTGCATGAAAAGAAGCTCATAGGGGATATCCTTCTCCTTCAGCTCCTCCAGTACCTTGACAAAATCGTTGAAGAACTCACCGCTGCGGGTATCAACGACAAGAACTGATTTCTTGCCCTGACTGCCGTCACGGCACAGCTCCGCAAAGCGGGGAATGAAAAGAGGCGGCAGATTGTCCACCACAAAATAACCCATATCCTCCAGATATCGGCAGGCCTGAGTCTTTCCGCTGCCGGAAAGTCCGGTTACAATAACGAGGCGATTGCCTCCTGCCTTGCAGTTTTCCACCTTTAGCACCTCCGCCGCTTACAAAACAAATTTCTCTAAAGCCCGGGCGAAACCATTGTCCGCCACAGGTGCCGTCACAAAATCTGCCGCAGCCTTTACCGGCTCGGAGGCATCTCCCATGGCCACGGCAATCCCCGCGACCTCCAGCATGGAGATATCATTTTCCGAATCCCCCAGGCACATGACCTCAGACAGGTCACATCCATACCGCTTGGCCAGCTGCTTTACAGCATTGCCCTTGCTTACCTCCGGCAGCATTATGTCAATGTATCTCTCCGCAGACTGCACAGCGACAATCCGTCCGGAAAATTCCTTGTTCAGGTCCTTGATGATCCCCCGGGCCATCTCCGGCTCCTCAGCGATTATCAGCAGCTTCGGTATCGTACCGGTGGCTGCCAGCTTCTTCAGTCCTTCCCTACCGGCAGCTACTCCCGGCAGGCGGGTAGCCCGCTGATAAATACGAGCCTTCTCCTCCTCGGTCTCGTAGTGGAATTCATCCTTGTAGTAGAGCTGAATATAGAGATTCCTCCTGAAGGCATACTCCAGTATCTCCACCGCCAGATCTCCCGGCAGACAGCTGGCATAAACGGTACCGCCCTTGACGCTCTTTATAAGGGCACCGTTGTAGCTGATGACCGGAGTGGACTCATCCAGTCCCAAATCCTCCGCATAGCGGGCGGCAGACTTGTACATCCTGCCGGTAGCCAATGCCACAGTAATCCCTTTGTCCGCCGCGGCCCTGACAGCTGCCGCATTTTCCGGCGAAGGATCAAACTGCAGATTTGCACTGTCAATCAAAGTGCCGTCAATATCGCTGACGATAAGTTTTATAGCCATATCAATCTCCATATCTTATCCAAAACAAAGAAACAATTACTCCAATATATCATATAATTATAACGCAGTTTTCCAAAAATTTGCAACGCAAATTTATCCTATCGGCGTTCAACAGCTATGCTGTTATAACGCAGTTTTCCAAAAATTTGCAACGCAAATTTATCCTATCGGCGTTCAACAGCTTTTCGTTCACAACATCTTGGAAACTGCGTCTTTTCAGCGGACTGTAACCACCCACATAAACTTGTTCCTCTACATCCTGCTCAACCGTTCCCTCTGTTCATTATTCATATCATCTGCTGGCGAAGGCACCGCATTTTCCATGAGACGAATGCGTTTGAATTTCAAGCCATACAGCACCTTTTCTTCACAAAATAAACAGGGACTGCGAAAAATGAGCAATCATCTTTCACAGTCCCTTTTTTTCCATAGCCTTATTGCTATGCTCACAGAACCTCTACCAGCTCGATGTGGAAATTCAGCTCCTTGCCGGCCATCTCATGATTGGAGTCAAAGGTGATAGACTCCTCATCCTTTGCCACGACCTTCACCGGTATCGGACGACCGTAGTTATCCCGCAGATATACCTTCTGCCCTACGCTCAGCTTCTCCGCACCGGGCATCCGCTTGATTTCCGTGGTGAAGATAGCATCGGGGTCAGACTCACCGTAGGCCTCCGCCGGCATCAGATGAATGTCGACCTCCTGCCCGACCTCCATATCGGCAACGGCGGCATCAAAACCCTTAATCATCATGCCTGCACCGCAGACGAACTCCAGCGGCTCCCCTCTGTCATAGGAGGAATCAAACTGGGTGCCGTCATTAAAGGTGCCTCTGTAGTGGGTGCGGCAGGTCTTGCCTACATTCCGTCCCTGCTTGGACTCATGGCCGCCGCCGTGACAACCGCCGGAATGACAGCCCCCATCCTCATGGTCGCCGCAGGTATGACCTTCGCCGTGATGGTCGCAGGTGCAGCCAGCACTCTGCAGCTCACCCCGAAGATATGCCTCCACCGCCTCATCAACAGAGCCGGAGGCTCCGGAGCAAAGCTCGATACCCCGCTCAGCCAGCGCAGCCTGTGCACCGCCGCCGATGCCGCCGCAGATAAGCACATCTATCCCTTTACCACTAAGCAGGCCGGCCAATGCGCCGTGTCCCTGACCCTCAGAGCCAACCACCTGACTGGAAACAACCTTGTCGTCCTCTACCTCGTAGACCTTGAACTCCTCGGTATGTCCAAAATGCTGAAAAATTTCTCCCTTGTCATAAGTAACTGCGATTCTCATATTTCCTCCAAATTATCTGAATGTGTGAAATGTAAACCAGCTTTCTATCCTTTACTATAACCGATTTTCAGCAATCCTTCAATACTTTGTATCTTGCGTCCAGCATACATACAATATCGATTCACGCTTTAGGTTATCGCACTAATGAAAATTAGTTGACAGACCCTTTATGTCCCATTTCCCCTATATTGGCTCAGCATTTTTCTATCAATAAGCAAGTGCATTATCCATACAGCTTGCAAGACCAACATTAGATATTCTTATTCATAAACAGCTCATCAAGTTTATTCCGTAGTTTTGCTTTTTCCGCACTACCATCTGTTCTAAACCTCAACAGTGGCAAACCATATACCTCCATAATGTGGTTTTTCAGTTTATCTCTTTCCTCTTGCCTTGTACCTTCTTTATGGAAACCAACACCATCGACCTCTATGCCCAGTATGGGTTGCTTGCTCACCTTGTTGTATATCAGAAAATCTAAATGAGATAGCCCTGTATTTACAAAACGGCGTTCCTCATCATTCATTTTTGACAAATCCCTAAACAGCAATTGCAACGGATGATGACAAATTACTCCCAACTCTACATCGGCTCTTTCTTTCAGGACTTCTATTATTTCAATATACATCAGGTTCTCAGAATCATACTCTGAAATTCTTTTATGTTTTTTTAGATATGCCATTCTGCTTCTAGCATATTGGGAATATAGGTAATCGAAGACAGAGCGAATTTCACTGTGATAAATATCACAGTTATTATAGCGAATATAGCCTATTAAATCAGCAATGTTACTACCAGTTGGTTGTTCCTGTCCTCCAGCCACAATAATCAGCTGTCTTTGGGCTCTCGATATTGCAACATTAAGCAGGTTTGGATTGTCTGAAAACTCTGTCACAACATCATCGACTGTTGAAATTATAATGACATCCTTTTCCCTGCCTTGAAATTTATGCACTGTATCAATATCAATATTGTTATTTCCCACTACTTTCCTTATAAGGTTAACTTGATTTCTATACGGAGCAATGATACCTATTTTGTCATAATCATAATCCAGCTTTGGCAATATTTCGTTACAAATAACATCTGCCTGTCGCTGATTCATCTTATTGCGAACGTGATTGCCTGGAACAGTAGTCACAAGTTCCAGGCTATTTCTATTATCATCATTGGTCATTACAATCAAATCACCATTGTAAAATTTCTGATTGCAGAAACCTATAATCTGCGGATGACAGCGATAATGCTCAAGCAAAGTAATCCGAGGGATTCTGTCCCCCATAATCAAGCAAATTGAAGAAAGAAAACTGTGCTGCACAAAATTGTACGCCTCTGCTATATCATATTGTTTCCAAAGCTGATTCAATACTTTTTTCTGCTCTGTTGTCACAACATTTGGAAGCTGCTTAGAGTCTCCCACAATGACTGCGTTCTTTGCGCAGGAAACGGCCAGTAATCCCGTTGCCACATCAGCCTGAGAAGACTCATCCATAATAACATAATCAAAAATTGCCTTACGTCCCAAGCTGCTTCGAGCGGTATAATTTGTACTGAGAACGACCGGATACTCCCACAAAAATTCCTCAGAACTTTTCAAAAGGTCGTCCTTAGTAAAAATCCTTCTTTTCGGCTTCCCAGTATATCTTTTTGCAAGAATACTTCTGAAGCATTTCAATGACATATCCGTAAACTCTGTCATTAAGTCTGATGCATTTCTTTTATCCAACCAATCTGTTATATTTCTAATTTCTGAATCTATTTCTTCCAATCTAATTCTATAATAATCATATTGAACCCGACTGGCGACTTCAGCCGTGTCTTCCGCAAGCACCTTTTTAATATTTATACCAATAAATAACCAACGAACTCCATAATACAGCCAT
>JAFNYY010000128.1 GCA_017383125.1 Schwartzia sp. (in: firmicutes) | reverse complement strand
GTTATCGTCCGCAGCCTGAGTATACAGGAGGTGCACAGGGTAACCGCGAAGGTTTCGCCGCTTCGGGAAACCGGAGCAGCCAAAAGCCTTCTGTACCGGTGCAGTGGTCCGGTGGGAGTCCTGTGGCGAAGGTGCGGGTGGAGCAGTCGGTGCGAAGTGCCGGACGAGTCATCCTTCGTCAGCTTTGGCAGGATGCAGGGGCATTGCCTTATCTTTTGGCAGAGATTCCTTTGGAGGAGTATCCCGATCCGCTTATCGGCGGGATTATAGTCTCCTTTGCCAGGGATGCGGCAGCCGGAAGAGAGCTGTCTGAGACCGGTCTCGATGAGGCGGCGGCAGCAGAGCTGTCCCGGGCGGTAATGAGTGCAGTCCCCGGAGAGGATCTGATGGGACTCTTTGAGGAATGTATAGTAGTCATCCGGCGGGCGATATTACAGAACAAATATGAGGAGCAGAGGCTTCTTGCCGATGCTCTTGAGCATAAAGGAAATACCGAAGGGGCGCTGATTGCACTGCGGGAAGCGTCACGGCTAAAAAAAGAAATGGATGGGCTGAATAGTGGCAAGAAATTCTCAGGCAACTGAAATTAAGAAAACGGAAGGAGGGACAGGGATGGCAACGAAGAAAAAAGCAGCGGTAAATAAGGCTGAGGCAAAGGTCGAGAAAAAGACCGCTGCGAAGGAGTCTGCTCCTGAGGTGAAAGAAGAACCGAAGGCGGCAGAAAAGAAATCCGCCGAAAAACCGGCGAAAAAGGCGGCTAAAAGCACCGCGAAAGCTGCTGCCAAGTCAACAGCAAAGAAAACCGAGGCTGAGACTGCAGAAAAGGCCAAGCCCGAAGCTGAGGCAAAGCCGGCAAAAAAGAAGCCGGCGGCAAAGAAGTCAGTGCCGGAGGAAAAGCCTGTAGAGGAAGCGGTTGAAATGCCTGCTGAAAAGAAGGCCCCGGACAGAAAAAAGGCGGCGGCGAAAAAAGCAGCCTCTGAGGGAAAAACGGTTGACGAGCCGGTAGAAGCTCCCGCAGCCGAGAAAAAGGTGCCGGCCAAGAAGAAATCTGCAGCCAGGAAGTCAGTCTCTGCTCCCGTTGATAAGCCGGAGGAGACTGCTGCTGAGCCTGAGGAAACCAGGAATCCAGAGCAGGAAATCCTTTCCGCTGCTGCGCTGGATAAACTGGCAGTAGCTGTCAACAATGCGGCAAAGGATGATGTGGACGAGCCGTCTGCCGCGGAGCTGGCAAAGGTAGAGGCAGAAGATATGCCGGAAAAAGCCTCCAAGCAGAAACGGAGCAGGAAGAAGGCAGCAAGGGCAGACGATAAAGCTGCTGAACCGGCGATGATTTCTGATGATCAGGGGACTGTATCGGTGGACGATGAAACCCTGTCGGCAGAGGATTTGGATAAGATTTGTGAGCTGCTCATCCAAAAGGGAAAGCAAAATCACAAACGGCTAACAATCCACGATGTTGATGCTGCCATCGGCAACCGGTTTGTAGAGCCGGATATGGTTGATGAAATCTATGCCCGCCTCTTTAAGCATGGTATAGAGATTGACTATAAGATAGATGACGACAACGATGATTCTATGTCCTCCGAGCTTGATGTTGAGATGGATGGTGAACTGTCCGTAGACGTAGAGCAAGGTGAGGATGTGGACATTGAAGGGGAACCCGATGATGAGGAAGGCAAGGAGGATGAAGGTCCTGAGCTGGATTTGTCGGTTCCCGAAGGAATAGCAATCGATGACCCGGTACGCATGTACCTGAAGGAAATCGGTCGTGTTGCACTCCTTACAGCCGATGAGGAAATCGAGCTGGCAAAGCGCATGGAGAACGGTGACATAGAGGCGCAGAAGCGTTTGGCCGAAGCCAATCTCCGTCTGGTTGTTTCTATTGCCAAGCGTTATGTCGGTCGCGGAATGCTCTTTCTTGATCTGATTCAGGAAGGCAACCTTGGTCTCATAAAGGCTGTAGAGAAATTCGATTACAACAAGGGTTACAAGTTCAGTACCTATGCAACCTGGTGGATTCGTCAGGCAATCACCCGTGCAATAGCCGATCAGGCTCGTACCATCCGTATCCCGGTTCACATGGTAGAGACTATCAACAAACTGATTCGCGTGTCCCGTCAGCTCCTGCAGGAGCTGGGTCGTGATCCCTCTCTGGAGGAAATCGGCGAGAAGATGGATCTCAATGTGGAAAGAGTCAGAGAGATACTGAAAATCGCGCAGGAGCCTGTTTCCCTTGAAACCCCCATCGGTGAAGAGGAAGATTCACATCTTGGCGACTTCATCGAGGACCACGATGCTCCGGCACCGGCTGATGCCGCTTCCTTCACACTGCTGAAGGAGCAGCTTGAGGAGGTTCTTGATACTCTCACCCCGAGAGAAAAGAAGGTTCTTCGTCTTCGCTTCGGTCTTGATGATGGACGGGCAAGAACGCTTGAAGAGGTAGGACAGAGCTTTGGCGTAACTCGTGAGCGTATTCGCCAGATTGAGGCGAAGGCACTCCGCAAGCTCCGTCATCCCAGCCGCAGCCGCAAGCTGAGGGACTTTTTGGATTAAAACAGGACGCCAACGGAGTGAAAGAAGCTCTGTTGGCGTTTTGTGTTTCAGCAGTATATGACCGGCTGTTACAGGCCGGTTGTGAGGTAATAGATATGAATTTAGGACCTCGTTTAGAGGCAGTGGCGGCTTTAGCGGGTACCGGAAGGTATAAGCATGGTGCCGATATAGGGACAGATCACGCAAAGCTGGCGATCGAGCTGGCACGGAGGGGTATCTGTCAGCAGGTAATTGCAGCGGACAAAAACGCCGGCCCGTGTGAGGCCGCGCGTCGGGCAATCAGCGGAGAAAACCTGTCGGAGATAGTGGAAGTCCGTCAGGGAGACGGACTGGCGGCATTGGCTCCAGGAGAAGCGGAGCTGATTACCATTGCCGGGATGGGCGGCGAGCTGATGCTCAGTATTCTTGCCGCAGGAAGAGATGTCCTTGTCAACAATCCGAAAATCATTCTCCAGCCTCAGACTGACATACCTGAGGTGCGGCGGCGCATTTGTCGGGAGGGCTGGAAAATAGCGGATGAGGCCATAGCAGAGGAAAACGGTCATATCTACGTGGTGCTGGCTGTTGATACGGCGGTGGCCTCTGTGGAAGACCTGACTGATGAGCAGTTTGTCACGGGAGTTTTTCTGCAGGAGAAAGCCCCTGAGCTGTGGAAGAAATACGCAGAAGAAAACATAGCAAAGCTCCGTAGGGCTGTAGCCGGTATGGAACAGGGAAAGAATGCCGGGGCGTCCCCGGAATATGTCCGGCAGAAGCATGAACTGACTGTGTGGGAGATGGCGTTATGAAAAAAGAATGCCCAGTAGCAGAGATAATGAATGTGATGGAGGCATGGGCGCCGAAGCGATTGGCTGAGTCCTGGGACAATCCGGGCCTGCTGGTGGGAAGTCCTGCCCGCCGGGTCACGAAGGTAATGACCTGCCTTGATGTGCTGGAATCAACAGCAGACGAAGCTATAGAGAAAGGCTGCGGTTTGATAATCGCCCATCATCCGGTTATATTCCGGGGACAGAAGCATCTCCGTACAGATTTGCCTCTTGGTCGGCTGCTGCAGAAGCTGCTGGCCAATGATATTGCTGTTATCGCGGCGCATACAAATCTTGATATCACTGATGGCGGAGTTAATGATGTTCTGGCGGAGAGAATCGGCCTGAAGTCATTGAAACCCTTTGTCATTACAGATACGGGAGACAGTCTCGGCCGGGTCGGTGAGACAGAGGTGCCTCTGAGCCTGCGGGAGTTCGCAGAGGAAGTGCGGGAACGGTTGGGAGCTGACCATGTCCGCCTTGTTCGTCCCTTTGATGAAAAGGAGAAGCCTATCAGAAAGGTAGCGCTCTGCTCTGGCTCGGGTGCGGAGTTCATTGACAAGGCAGTATTTGCCGGAGCAAATGTCTATGTCACCGGCGATGTGAAATACCATGATGCCCGCCATGCACAGGAGCTGGGACTGCCGGTTATAGATGCCGGACATTTCCCCACGGAGCAGCTTATAGCGGATGTTATAGCCGCAAGGGTGAGCAAAGAACTGACCGAGCGGGGCTACGATATAGAAGTGATGACGGAGAGCGGTGCTGTAGATCCCTTTGAGGTAATATGATATGGAAAAGAAGGTTTTGGGACGCCGTGAGGCCATGGTCCGGTTTGAGGAAAGTCCGATTTATGTAATCACAGACGAGGGACAGTCTGCCGGTCGGGGAAATCTGACAGTTGTCAGGGCTGCCTTGGAGGCCGGGGCAAAATTTGTCCAATATCGGGAAAAGAAGAAGGCACTGCGGGCAATGTATGAAGAAGGCCTGCTGCTGCGTAAGCTCACAGCAGAGTACGGCGCAGCCCTTATCGTGGACGATTTCGTAGATTTGGCAATGCTTATCGGAGCAGACGGCGTCCATGTGGGACAGGATGACCTGCCGGCAGCAGCCGTCCGGGAGCTGGTGGGGGATGACATGGTCATCGGACTGTCCACCCATAACAAGGAAGACCTGACCGAAGCGGTGGCGCTCTACAGGCAGGGTATTATTGATTATGTAGGGGTTGGACCGGTCTATCCTACCCAAACAAAGGACAAGCCGGCTCCGGTTACCGGACTGGATTATGTAGAGCTGGCGGTGGATACCTGCGCTGAGACAGGACTTCCCTTCGTAGCAATCGGCGGGATAAAGGAGCATAACATCGGAGCGGTGGCGGCTGTGGGGGCCGAGCATTGTGCCGTAGTGTCCGATATCACTATGGCGGAGGATATCGGAGGGAAGATTGCTGCGCTTACCGCATCCATGAAAAAATTTGCCCTTATCTAGCCTTTTGAAATAATATGTGATAAAATGTAAAATTGTAAACCTAGTCACTTTCGGCCGGTGGTTTCACCGGCCTGTTTATTTTACTCCGAAAAGAGGGATTTGATTTGTTGATGAATGGTGCAGAGGCAATCATCACCAGCCTGAGAAAGGAAGGCGTCAAGGTAGTATTCGGCTACCCCGGCGGTGCAGTTCTCACTCTGTATGATGCTGTCTATCAGATGGAGTTCCCCCATATTCTGACTCGCCATGAGCAGGGCGCGGTTCATGCCGCTGACGGTTATGCCCGGTCTACCGGTGAGGTCGGCGTTGTATTTGCTACCTCCGGTCCCGGTGCTACGAACCTCGTTACCGGTATTGCTACTGCATATATTGATTCTATTCCCATGGTCTGCATTACCGGACAGGTAGGCAATCCTTATATCGGCAAGGACTCCTTCCAGGAGGCGGATATTGTCGGTATTACCACGCCTATTACCAAGCATAACTATCTGGTTAAGCGGGTGGAAGACCTGCCCAGAGTATTGAAGGAAGCCTTCTATATTGCCAGAACCGGCCGCCCCGGCCCGGTAGTCATTGACATCGCAAAGGATGTATTCGCGGCTAAGATTGATTACTCCTATCCCGAAACGGTAAGCCTCAAGGGCTACCGTGGGGAAAACCCGGGTAAGGAAGCTGAGATTGAGCAGGTCATCACCGCACTGGAACAGGCAAAGAAGCCGCTGCTCTTTATCGGCGGCGGTGTCACCCTCTCCGGGACAGCAAATGAAATCCGCCGCATCATAGCTCGTACTGATATCCCTGTAGTCAGCTCTCTCATGGGCCTCGGCTGCGTACCGGGAGATGACAGCCATTTCCTCGGCATGGTCGGTATGCACGGCTCCTATGCGGCCAATATTGCCATGACTGAGGCTGATCTTGTCATTGGTATAGGTGTGCGCTTTGATGACCGCGTTACCGGCAAGCTGGATGTCTTTGCCCCCAAGGCAAAGATTGCTCACTTTGAGGTTGATCCGGCAGAAATCGGCAAGAATGTACCGGTAGACTATCAGGTAAAGGGTGATTTGGGCTGGAGTCTGTCGCGCTTTGCCGACAGTCTGGAGGCTGAGGAGTTTGCCTTTGCCGAGATTTACAGTGGATGGCTGGCTCAGGTAAGAGCGCTCAATCAGGATAAGCCATTCTCTTATGTAAAGAGAGAGAACATAATCGCCGGACCCCAGATTGTAGAGACCGTCAGCAAAATGCTGGGGAAGGATGACATCGTTGCTACTGATGTCGGTCAGCACCAGATGTGGGCCGCTCAGTTCTACAATGCCCGGGAGCCGCGTAAGTTCATTACTTCCGGCGGACAGGGAACTATGGGCTACGGTCTGCCGGCGGCTATCGGAGCCAAGCTGGCTAACCCCGACAAGCAGGTTGTACTCTTCACCGGTGACGGCAGCATCATGATGAACTGTCAGGAATTTGCCACTGCTGCGGATAATGACATCCGGGTAAAGGTGGTTGTGCTGCACAATCATGTGCTTGGCATGGTTACCCAGTGGCAGCGTGCCTTCTACGGTGAGCGCTACTCTAACACCATCCTGAAGGGCAAGACTGACCTTGTGAAGCTTGCCGAAGCGATGGGCGTTAAGGGCTATCGCGTCAGCGAGCCGGAGAAGCTGCAGGCTGTGCTTCAGGAAGCCTTTGACTATGAAGGCCCTGCACTGGTGGATGTAATGATTCCGGAGGATGACGATGTCCTGCCGATGGTTGCCCCGGGAGAGCCGCTGGACAACATGATGCTGGGAGGTAATGACAAGTGAAAAAATATCTTCTCGCTGTCCTTGTAGACAATAAGCCGGGCGTACTGACTCATGTCTCCGGCCTCATCAGCCGCCGTGCCTTCAACATTGAAAGCATATCCGCCGGCTATACCGAAGAAGCTGATGTTACCAGAATAAACATCGTCGTATCCGTAGACAGTGATCATGAGCTGAATCAGGTCATGACCCAGCTGGGCAAGCTGATTGATGTAATAAAAATCGTCAACCTCAGCGAGGTTGATTCCATCGGCCGTGAGCTGGTGCTTATCAAGGTACACGCCACTAAGGACAACCGCGCTGATATCATAAATGTAGTCAACATCTTCAGAGCGAAGATTGTCGATGTAAGCCCGGAAAATGTCGTCATCGAGCTGACCGGTGAGGAAAGCAAGATTGATGCCCTCTGTGAGGTTCTCTCCGAATACGAGATTATCGAGATTGCCCGTACCGGAGCAATCGCCCTTTCCCGCGGCCCGGTACCGGTAAAGCATATGTAATCCTTCCTTAATGTAAGACTTTATTCATATTATTTGTGATAAAGGTTTACATTTCCTGTGAGACATGATATACTCCAACTATAAGTGAATGTTTTGTGAATGAAGAGTGGGTTAGCGCCCACTCTTCATTTATTACAATTTTGAAATATCGCTTTATAGTTACAGTGATGTGAAGGAGGCATGCGTATGGCCAAAGGAAAGAGTGTAAGTGCAGCAGTAGAAGACCGCGTAGAGGAAATCGCCCGTCGTCTTACCGCCGGCAGCGAGCTTGAAGTGGTCGATGTAGAATTTGTAAAGGAACATGAGCAGTACCTGAGGGTCTTCATTGATAAGGAGTCCGGAATAGGGATTGATGACTGCCAGGCTCTTAGTGAGAAGCTGGACGAGGAACTGGACAGGGAGGACTGTGTTCCCGGAGCCTACATCCTCGAGGTTTCTTCACCGGGTCTTGACCGAGTTCTGCGTAAGGACAGGGACTATGTCCGTGAGGCCGGCAAGGCAGTGGAGATTTCTCTTTATGAGCCTATCGACGGGGAGAAAACCATCGTAGGCAAGCTGGTTGGACTTAGTGAAGACGGCAGCCAGCTGCTGCTGGAGGGAGAGACTCCCGAAACCGGCCGCAGTATCGAGCGAAAGAAAATCGCCCGGGTACGCCTTTATATAGAGATTTGACACAAATACATTGTGAAACACCATAAATAAAAATCGGGAGGAATAAGATTTTGATAAAGAGTAGCAGAGGCAAAGGTAAGGTCAAGCCGAAACAGAAGGAAGACGAGCGGGCCAAAGAATTTATCAATGCGCTTAATATGCTGTGCACCGGCAAAGGAATTGAGCCGGAGGTATTGTACGAAGCAATCGAGGAAGCATTGGTAAATGCTTATCACCGCGACAGCAATACCAATGCTGATATCCGTGTAGAGCTGAACAGAGAAAACGGCAGCTTCCACATCTACGCAAAGAAAACTATTGTCGAGGAAGTAACCGACAGCGTAATGGAAATCTCCCTTGGTGAAGCATTGGCGCTGAACCCTGATTATCAGGTCGGCGACATTCTCGAGATAGATGTCACCCCCACGAACTTCGGACGAATCGCCGCACAGAACGCGAAGCAGATGGTAGTCCAGAAAATCCGAGAGGCAGAGCGGGGCATTATCTATGATGAGTTCTCCAGTCAGGAAAGCGATATCGTTTCCGGCATGATTGAGCGGGTAGACAAGCAGAATGTCTACATCAATCTCGGCAAGACCGCAGCTATGATGGCTCCCTCTGAGCAGATTGCCGGTGAGGAATACCGGGTCGGCGATACCATTAAGGCATTCATCATCGAGGTAAAGAAGACCAACAAGGGACCGCAGATTGTTGTATCCCGTACTCATCCGGGCCTGCTGAAGCGTCTCTTTGAAAATGAGGTGCCGGAGATCTCCGATGGTATCGTAGAAATCAAGTCCGTGGCCAGAGAGCCGGGTATGCGCTCCAAGATTGCCGTTCATTCCAACGACGAAAATGTGGATCCGGTAGGCTCCTGCGTCGGAATGAAGGGTATGCGCGTCCAGACTATCGTCAACGAGCTGCGCAATGAGAAAATCGACATTGTAAAGTGGAGCGTTGACCCGGCAAAATATATTGCCAATGCCCTTAGCCCGGCGCGGGTTCTGTCTGTAGCCGTCAATGAGGAAGAGAAGATTTCCCGGGTAATCGTTCCCGACGACCATCTCTCACTGGCTATCGGCAAGGAAGGACAGAACGCCAGACTTGCAGCCAAGCTCACCGGCTGGAAAATCGACATCAAGAGCAAAACTCAGGTCGATGAAGAGGGAGAAGATTACTCCATGAACTTCGTGGAAATGGGCGAAGCGGAGGCTTTCAACGCTGCGGAGGATTAAGCCATGGCGACAGTAAAGAAGATCCCGGTCAGGCTGTGCCTTGGCTGCAAGGAGCCTCATCCCAAGAAGGAACTGGCGAGAATCGTCAGAAGTCCGGAAGGGGAAATATCCTACGACCCAGGTGGAAAGAAGCCCGGTCGGGGAGCCTACATCTGCAGGAAACCGGAATGCTTTGATGCAGCTGTAAAGACAAAGCAGTTTGCCAAAGCCTTCAAGGAACCGGTAGCGGCTGAGAAGCTGGTCGAGGCAAGAGCACAGCTCTTTGGAGGTGCACAATGAGTCCGGTAGATACGCAGCGGCTGAAGCAGCTGCTGGGGCTGGCCCAGGCTGCAGGTAAGGTGGTATCCGCCGACCCTGAGGTAGAAGGTGCCCTTTATAAAAACAAGGTGAGACTTCTCATTCTGGCAGAAGATGCGACCGACAGGGTGAGAAAGAAATATCGGCAGGAAGCCGAAATAAACGAGGTAACGCTGATAACGGCGTTGACCCGAGATGATATAGGTCAGGCTTTGGGGAAAAGCCCCAGAGGAATAGTAGCGGTGCTGGATAACGGATTCAAAAAATCGGTATTAAAGATAGCAGCACCTGATTTGTTGAAGAAGTAGAACACGGGGGTGGATTAATGTCGAAGATGAGAGTATTTGAACTCGCTCGCGAACTGAAGGTAGATACCAAAGCCGTAATCGAGATTCTGAAGAAACATCATATCAATGTAAAGAATAATATGTCCGGTGTCGATGAAGCCGGTCAGAATGTAGTAAAGAAAGCTCTTGAAGGAGCTAAACCGGTAAAGAAGACTGCCCGCCCGGCAGCTCCGGAGGCTGTAAAGCCGGAAAAGGCTGCTGCTGAGGAAGCACCGGAAAAGAAGGCCGAGGCAAAGTCGGAGCCGAAGAAGGAAACTGCCGCTGTGCAGCCTAAGGAAGAGCCGAAAAAGGAAGTCAAGGCAGAAGCAAAGCCAGAGCAGAAGCCGGAGCCAAAGAAGGAGACTGCTGCTCCTCAGCCTAAGGAAGAACCGAAAAAGGAAGTAAAGGAAGAGAAGCAGGAGCAGCCGGAGAAGAAGGCTGAGAAGCCGGCAGAGACTGAGAATCGTCAGCCGCAGAATGCAGCAAAGCAGGCACCTCAGAACAACCAGAACAATCAGAATAACCGCAGCGGTGAGCAGAACCGCCGTGACGGTCAGGGTAACCGCGGCAACGGTCAGCGTGAAAACCGTCCCAACGGCAGCGGCAACAATGAGCGCCGCCAGCAGAATGACCGCAGCAACGACCGTCAGAACAATGGTGGCGGCCGTCAGCAGAGCCAGCCAGCGCAGCAGCCCCAGAATAATGGAGGCGGCAACGGTGGCAAGCGTCGTCACGAGAATGACAACGGCGGCAATCAGCAGCGGGGCGGCAAGAACGCAGCCCACGGCAACAAGACCAATGATAAGGGCCGTGGCCGTGACAATAAGGGCCGCAACGGCTTCAATGATGAAAATAATGCCCGCGGACCGAAGAGCTTCGGCGGCAAGAACAAGGGCCGTGACAACAAGGGCCGTGTTCAGCAGGCGCCGCAGAAGGCAGAAATCGCCCGCCCGAAGAAAATCAAGGTAGGCGAAGTTATCGCTGTCAAGGATCTTGCCAGCAAGATGAGCCTTACTGCCGTTGAGATTATCAAGAAGCTTATGCTTATGGGTGTTCTTGCTACCATCAATCAGGAAATCGATTTCGATACCGCGGCTCTGGTAGCCGACTCCTTCGGCGTTGCCGTAGAGGAGCTGCCGCCGGAGGTAGATCCGACCGAGATTCCGGTCATCGAGGATGCACCCCAGTCTCTGGTTCTCCGTCCGCCTGTCGTTACCGTAATGGGTCACGTTGACCATGGTAAGACCTCCCTGCTTGACTGCATCCGTTCCAGCTCCGTTACCAGCCAGGAGGCCGGCGGTATCACCCAGCGCATCGGTGCATATCAGGTCAACTGCCAGGGCAAGAAAATCGTATTCCTCGATACCCCGGGTCATGAGGCATTCACCGCAATGCGCGCCCGCGGTGCTCAGGTAACCGATGTGGCTGTCCTCGTAGTAGCAGCAGACGACGGCGTAATGCCCCAGACCATTGAGGCTATCAACCACGCCAAGTCTGCAAATGTTCCTATCGTTGTAGCTGTCAACAAGATTGATAAGCCGGGGGCAAATCCGGAGCATGTAAAGCAGCAGCTGGCTGAGTATGGCATTATTTCCGAGGAATGGGGCGGCGACGCCATCATGGTACCGGTATCCGCCAAGAAGCAGATTGGTATTGAGGACCTCCTCGAGAACATCCTGCTGGTAGCTGAAGTCGCCGAGTTGAAGGCAAACCCGAACCGTGAGGCTCGCGGTGTCATCATCGAGGCTCAGCTTGATAAAGGCCGCGGCCCGGTAGCCACCGTCCTCGTTCAGAGCGGTACCCTCCGCATCGGTGATTCCATCATCGCCGGTACTACCTACGGTAAGGTTCGCGCCATGATTAACGACCGCGGTGACAGCGTAAAGAAGGCCGGCCCCTCTACTCCGGTTGAGGTTCTCGGTCTCAATGCCGTTCCGGCTGCCGGTGATGACCTGGCAGCTCTCGAAGAGCGTCTTGCCCGCTCCATCGCTGAGAAGCGCATCGAGCATCAGCGCAACCAGCTCATCAACAAGAAGAAGGTATCACTTGATGACCTGTTCCAGCAGATTCAGGAAGGCAGCATCAAGGAACTCAATATCCTCATCAAGGCCGATGGTCAGGGCTCTGTAGAAGCAATCAACAGCTCCCTCCTTGGCCTCAATAAGAACGATGAAGTACGAGTCAACATCATCCATTCCGGCGTAGGTGCCGTCAATGAGTCCGATGTCATGCTGGCTGCAGCCTCCAACGCTCTTATCATCGCCTTCAATGTCCGTCCGGATGCCAATGCCCGCAAGGTAGCTGACTCCGAAAAGATTGATATCCGCACTTATCAGGTAATCTACGATGCCATCAACGATGTTAAGGATGCTATGTCCGGTATGTTGGCACCGAAGTACAAGGAAGTTGTTCAGGGCCGCGTAGAGATTCGTCAGGTCATGAAGTTCGCCAAGCTTATCATCGCCGGCAGCTATGTACTTGAAGGCAAGATTACCAACAACTCCAAGGTTCGTATACTTCGTGACAACATTGTCATCTACGATGGAGAGGTCGATACCCTCCGACGCTTCAAGGATGATGTCAAGGAGGTTGCCACCGGCTACGAGTGCGGTCTTACCGTTAAGGACTTCCGTGACTACCGTGAAGGCGATGTGCTGGAAGTCTACACCATGGAAGAAATCGCTACTGACATCAATGACCTGAATCAGGCCAGCGATAAGAAGTAATAAATGGAGATATAATATGTCACAACTCCGTGTGGAAAAGGTGCAGGAGCTGATGAAGCAGGAAGCCGGAAAAATCATTCTCTATGATTTGAAGGACCCCCGCATCGGCTTTGTAACCGTAACCTCAGTGGAAATGACAGGGGATTTGCGGAGCGCAAAAATCTATGTAAGCCTCATGGGCAGCGACGACCAGATGAAGAACACCTGGGACGGTCTCCAGAGTGCCGTAGGATTCATGCGCCGCGAGCTGGGCCAGCGGGTCCGGCTCCACTTTACCCCCGAGATTTCCTTTGAGCTTGATAAATCTCTGGAATACAGCGGTCACATTCAGAGCCTCATCAATCGTATTCACGAAGAGGATGCGGCCCATGGCGGCACCGGAGAGACGACCTCTCAGGGGGACGAAAATGCAAAAACTGACGCTGATTGAAGCAGGACATAAAATACTTGAAGCCGGGAAAATCGTCATTACCGCTCATGTCAGTCCTGACGGTGACGGTATCGGCTCAGCGCTGGGTCTGTGTCACTACCTGAGGAAAAAAGGTAAAGCGGCAGCTGTCGTATTCGATGACCGCCTGCCAATAGCCTTCCGGTTCCTGAAGGGCTATGAGGAAATTATCGATATTTCCGATAGGCCGGAGGTACAGCCGGGAGAAATGCCGGCTGATCTTTTGGTAGTCCTTGATACCGACCTGGGGCGAATTGGCCGGGTCCGCGAATATGTGGGCGAGAATGTCACAACCGTGAACATTGACCACCATCGCACCAATGACGAGCAGGCTGATTTCCTGTTTTGTGACTACCGCATAGCGGCGGTAGCCGAGATCATCTATGAACTTATTGTCGGACTCTCCGGACAGGAGGGACTGACGAAGGAAATTGCCGACTGTCTCTATACAGGTATCTGTACTGATACAGGCTTCTTCCGCTACTCCAATACCAGACCGGCTACTCACAGAGCAGCGGCCACTCTGGTAGAAGCAGGAGCTGAGCCCAGCATCATATCTGAGACACTGGAAGCTCGTCCTGCCGAAAGACAGCGGGCATTGGTTGCTGCAGTACAGACTATGGAGCTGTTTGACGATGGCAGGATTGGCGGAATATTCCTTCCCTATGAGCAGGTAAAGGATATCGAAAGCACCGAAGGCTTTATAGATTTTGTCAGAGTCATTGACACCGTTGAGGTGGCAGTGATGATAAAGGAATCTCAGCCGGGCAGATGCAAGGCAAGCCTTCGCTCCAAGGGACTGGATGTAGGCTCTGTAGCTATGCAGTTTGGCGGTGGCGGTCATTACCGGGCTGCCGGATGCACCATAGAGGAGCCACTGACCGTTGCCAAGGCTAAGATTATTGAAGCTGTCACGGCACTGGTGGAGGGCAAGGCCCATGAGTAAAACCGCAGAATTTGCTCTCGACGGTTTTCTCAATGTGCTGAAGCCGCCGGGATTAACATCACATGATGTTGTCGGCAGTCTGCGTAAAATTCTCAAAACGAAAAAGATTGGCCACGCCGGCACTCTCGACCCGGGAGCAGCCGGCGTTTTGCCAATAGCCGTAGGCAGAGCCACCCGCTTCATCGAATATCTGGCCGCGGTAGGGAAATCCTATCGGGCAGAGCTGCTCTTCGGCGTAGAGACAGACAGCGGTGATGATACCGGTACGGTATTAGTCAGAGCCACCGAAGGCTGGGGTTTTCCCACTACCGAAAAAATTCTGGCCGGGATGAAAACTCTTACCGGAGAAATCACGCAGGTGCCGCCAATCTATTCTGCCGTAAAGATTGACGGCAGGCGGGCGGCTGATCTGGTGCGCGCCAATAAAGAAGTAACTATTCCGCCCCGTCAGGTGACGATATATCGTTTTGACCTTCTGGCGGAGGACAGAGACCGCAGGACATTGCTTCTGGATGTGGACTGCTCGAAGGGCACCTATATCCGAAGTCTTTGTACTGATTTGGGTCGGGCGGTAGGGATACCGGCTACCATGTCGTTTTTGGTGCGGACGAGAGTAGGGGAGTTCCTGCTGCAGGACGCTTTTACCCTTGAAGAATTGAGAAAGATGGCGGAGGAAGATTTTTCTTCCCTGCCGCTGCTTCCGCCGGAAAACTATCTGGGACATTTTCCCAGATACGATTTACCCACCATGAGGCTGAAAGCCTTCACCAACGGATTATCCACTCACGATGTGAAATTCGCTGAGGCACTGAGAGCAGAAGGGTTTACAGCCGAAGCCGGCGAGCCCTTGCTTGTCTCCGTATGGTGTGACAGGATATTCCGGGCTATCGGCCGCTTTGACTGGGAAACAGAGTCGGTTTATCCGGAGAAGCTGTACATATTGTGACTATGAGAATATATTCATCTTTTGACAGTGTTGAAAAAGACTGTTACGGTGGAGCTGTTGCTCTGGGAACCTTTGACGGTCTGCATATCGGACACCGGACAATCATTGACGGAGCAATATCCTCCGGAACAAGGCCGGTGGGAGTGCTTACCTTTGCCAATCATCCGCTGTCGGTGATTGCTCCGGATATGGAGCCTCTGTACCTTGTCAGCCGCTCGGTACGGCGGGAATTACTTGCAGAAATTGGGATAGATTTCCTTGTGGAGCTGGAGTTCACAGCAGAGCTGGCGGCGATGCCGCCGGAGCTTTTCGTGGAAAGAATGACTTTGGCTCTTCATCCCACAGCTGTTATGGTGGGGGAGAACTATTCCTTCGGGGCTTACGGAAAGGGAACCTCGGAAATGCTCGGCCGGCTTGCCAGGCAGATGTCGGAACAGCTGACCGGCGTTCCGTGTCGGGTGGATACATTTCCGCTTACCCGTACTGAGGATGGTATAGCTGTCAGCAGCACGAGAATCCGCGAAGCTGTGCAGGCAGGTGATGTGGCCAGAGCAGCTGTCCTCCTGGGGAGACCATTTTCGATGGAAGGAATGGTCATCCACGGAGATGAACAGGGGAGAACTATCGGCTTCCCGACAGCCAACCTCATGCCGGATGAGCGGCAGGCCGTACCAAACAATGGCGCCTACGCAGTATACGCTTCTGTCGATGATGAGGGAAGAAGGATACCTGCCATAGCCGCTGTAACGAATAAGCCAACGGCCGGCGGCAGGGAAAGACGATTGGAAGTCCATCTTCTTGACTTTGCCGGAGATATATACGGCAGTCAGCTTCGGGTCAGCTTCATAGAGAAGCTGCGGGATGAGAGGAGGTTTGCCTCTTTCCAGGAGCTGAAAAAACAGCTGGAGAAAGATAAACAGCAGGCCAACGAAATACTGAAATGAAAAATGCCACGCTTTTCAGCGTGGCATTTTTCGTATCTTAAAGGCTATCGTCAGAGCTTGGCGGAGTGAATTAACTGTAGGGGTTGCCCACAGGCGATAGGAAATTAGACAATCATTATATTTTTGCAGGAACCTCACCCATCGGCTCCGCCGGTCCCCCCTCTCCATGGGAGCGGGCCTGACCTTCCCCTCTGGGGCAGGTGGCTCGCGAAGCGAGACGGATGAGGAACATATAATCCGGTAAATGACCTTCCCCTTTGGGGAAGGTGGCTCGCGAAGCGAGACGGATGAGGTTTAAGGCGCAAAAAAACCGCTGACATAATCAGCGGCGGTTTTGCAAGATGGTCGGGATGACAGGGTTCGAACCTGCGGCCTCATCGTCCCGAACGATGCGCGCTACCAAACTGCGCCACATCCCGACAACAGAAGTAAGTATATCATGGGTCTTTTGAAAAAGCAAGTGGTTTTTTCAAAAAAAGAAATAATTGTTTTTAGAAATAAGGTAACAATTATTTGTAAAGATTGAATAATAAAAGGAAAAACGGAGTTGAAGAACGAAATATGTATCAGTAGGGAAATATCGAAAGCATGGAAGCGGATTACCTCAAACCATCGGAAGGAGTATGAAAAATGAAGGGCACTTCCTTATATGGACAACTGTATGGAATCGGCGCCTTTTTGCTAATTGCGATATTGTCAGCTGTATTGTCAGTCACCTCAGGGTCGGAGGCGGCAGAGACCGGCGGAGGCGTTTTGCTCCGGAACAGGGAGGAAATCATTGATGATTTCCTGTCGCGGATGACTCCGGAAGAGAAGCTGGGTCAGTTGATGATTGTCGGTATTCACGGTACGAGGGTGGATGATGAAATACGCGCCCGCATGGGACAGTATCACTTTGGCGGTGTCATTCTCTTTGACCATAACCTTGAAACAGCAGAGCAGGTCAAGTCCTTGACGAAAGAGCTGCAGGAAGCGAAGGGCGGCGGGCTGCCGCTTTTTATTGCCGTAGACGAAGAGGGCGGTCAGGTGGCAAGAATGCGTCAGGTAGTCGAGGCACCTCCGGCCGCTCTGGAGCTTGGGAAGACCGGTCGGCCGGAGTTGGCAGAGAGGTGGGCGGAAAAGACCGGCGGCCGGCTGCGGGCACTGGGCTTCAATGTGAACTTCGCCCCGGTGGCAGACCTTGGCTCCTTCAAATCCCGTCACTTCAGCACCGACCCGGTGAAAGCATCCCGCTTTGTTCAGGCAGCATCCAGGGGTTACATAAATGCGGGGATATCTCATGCCTTGAAGCATTTTCCGGGCATCGGCAAGGGTAAGGCAGACACTCACTTCGATAGGGTAGTAGTAGACATTTCCCGTGAGGAAATGATGGCACAGGATTTACTCCCTTTCCGGGAAGCAATCAAGGTAAACGAAGAGCGTCAGGATGCCTTCATGGTTATGCTGACTCACGCTGTTTATCCGCAGCTGACCGGAGAGCAGCCGGCCAGTATTTCCCATGAGGCCTGCAGGCTGCTGAGAAATGAGCTGGGCTTCAGGGGACTCATCATTACCGACGGCATGGAAATGAAGGGAGCTCGGGTGGCACCCTTCCGACAGCTCGGCGTCATGGCATTGAAGGCTGGTGTCGACATTATGCTGGTCTGCCATGAGTATGAGTATGAGGATGAGGTATATCTCGGACTGCTGGAAGCACTGAAAAGCGGCGAAATAACTCAGGAGCGGGTGGATGAATCTGTCCGCAGGGTCATCGCCGCAAAGCTGTGGCTGATGGGGAAATGAAGCTTCCCAGAATGAATTGAATGATATTATGCAAAGAAGTCTGGTGAAGACCTGTGACAAGTGCAGGTCTTACCAGACTTCTCTTTTATTTGTGGTTGCTTTTTTGAGCCAAATATCCCTGAACAAAGTCAAGGAAACTCATTACCGTCTGGGAGAAGAGGACGGAAAATATGAAATCATCTGCAAAAACTGATTCGGCGGCAGCACCGTCGGAAACAAAGAAAAACGGCAAAGCACTGGTGGTATACTTCAGTGCCTCCGGTAATACCGCCAAGGTAGCCGGGACTCTGGCCTCTGCCATAGGAGCAGATATCCGTGAGCTGAAGCCGGCGCAGCCGTATACCAGCCACGATTTGGACTACAATTCACCCGGCACCAGAGCAACCGTCGAGCAGAAGGATGATGCTGCCCGTCCTCAGCTGGCAGGTGCCATAGGTGACTTGAACCAGTACGATACGATTTATATCGGGTATCCAATCTGGTGGGGAATAGCGCCCCGCATCATATACACCTTTGTGGAGGCCGCTGACCTCAGCGGCAAAAAGGTTGTCCCCTTCTGCACCTCTGGCGGCGGTGGCATGGGTGCCAGCGGTGAGTCTTTGGCTGCTGCGGCCAGGGGCAGGGGGAACTGGGTTCATGGTCAGGAGTTCTCAGCCGGAGCCTCTGCCTCTCAGCTGAAAGCGTGGGCCGAAAAGCTGTAATCAATCAGTATAAAAGAGGAACGGGATATGCAATATTTGCTGGGAAATCAGAGCTTTTTCTTCTTGCTGTTTCTCTGCATGGGATTCTTTTATTTGCCGCCGTCCTGGCACGAGCTGCTGGGAGTGCTGCTGCTGCTGCCCTTTGGTTTTCACATGATGAGATATATGGGATGGTGGAGGGCCATGCTGCGGGCGATGACTCTGCAGAGTCCGTCGGGAAAAATCTCTACTATGGTGAATATATTGCTCCTTCTGCTGATGGCGGCGGTAGTTCTTTCCGGGGCGATGATTTCCAATCATGTTTTCAAGGATTTTATTCCCTTGAGCTGGCGGATGAGTGTTACTGCTCACCAGCTTCATAAATCCCTCGCTTACATTTTGTGGATAGTGACCGGCCTTCATGTGGGACTTCATTTGGAGGCATGGCTCCG
>JAFNYY010000127.1 GCA_017383125.1 Schwartzia sp. (in: firmicutes) | reverse complement strand
TCTGCCGTCGTTACACTCGGCAATCGCTAAGGTCGCATGCATGACACTCACTAAATTCGTCCTTCGCTTTCCTCGGACTTATTAAGTGAGTTAGTCTTTGCGACTCCCTAAGCTCTGCCATCGTTACACTCGGCAATCGCTAAGGTCGCATGCATGACACTCACTAAATTCGTCCTTCGCTTTGCTCGGACTTATTAAGTGAGTTAGTCTTACTTGCAGGTCGCCAAGTACCGGCGAAGATAAACGGTTTTCTTACAGACATTATTCACAAGCGTCTACATTAGGGTAGGGACTGTAAAAAAATGATTGCTCATTTTTCACAGTCCCACTTTTCTAATTTACATTTATCGTGAGGAGGAACCTCAATGACAGGAGCAAAAGCCGTTGTCGAATGTCTCGTTGAAGCAGGGGTTGATACAGTATTCGGCTATCCCGGCGGAATGATTCTGCCACTTTACGATGCCCTCTATGAGGAAAACAGAATAAATCAGATACTGGTAAGCCATGAGCAGTGTGCTGCCCATGCCGCTGACGGCTATGCCAGGGCCAGCGGCAGGGTAGGTGTCTGCATCGCTACCTCCGGCCCGGGTGCGACAAACCTCGTTACCGGTATTGCCACCGCTTACATGGATTCTATCCCCATGGTAGCCATCACCGGTCAGGTAGATACGAGTCTCCTTGGCAGCGACTCCTTTCAGGAAACTGACATCGTTGGTATCACCATGCCGGTGACGAAGCACAATTTCAAGGTAAAGGATCCAAAGAAGCTGGTTGCTACTGTCCGTCAGGCTTTTACGATTGCTAAAAGCGGCCGCCCAGGCCCGGTGCTGGTGGACATTCCCAAGGATATTTTCTTTGCGGAGGTCAACTATGCTCCGCAGAAGGAAGAACACAAGGAACCGGGTCTGCCTGACGCAGATTTCCTTATCTGTGTAGCTGAAGCAGCCAAGCTGCTCACCGAGGCAAAGCGTCCTCTCGTTATTGCCGGCGGCGGTATCATTTCCGCTAACGCTTCAAAGGAATTCCTTGCTTTTGTAGAGAATTACAATCTTCCGGTAGTCACTACCCTCATGGGTATCGGCTCCATACCGAAGAGCCACAAGCAGTATCTTGGCTTTGCCGGTATGCACGGCAAGAAGGCAGCCAACAACGCAATAGCTGCTGCTGACCTGATTATTGCCGTAGGAAGCCGCTTTGCAGACCGTCAGACTGGACAGCTTGACAAATACACTGCCGATACGAAGTTCATTCACATCGATATTGACCCGGCTGAAATAGACAAGAATGTCGCCAGCTCCCTTGGCCTTGCCGGTGACATGAAGAAGATCCTTTCTATCCTAATGCAGCGCAGCTCCTACAAGTCCATTGCGGAGTGGTGGGAGCAGATTGCCGAGTGGCAGGAGGAGTTTGCCTACGATTATAATGTGCCGAAGCTTACTCTTCCGTGGGCGCTTCATCATGTAGCGCAGGCGACTGCCGGAAAGAAATTCGCCTTTGCCACAGATGTGGGACAGCATCAGATGTGGTCTGCACTCCATCTGGCCGTAGAGGAGCCGCGTACCTGGCTCACTTCCGGCGGCCTTGGGACCATGGGCTTCGGTCTGCCGGCGGCTATGGGTGCGCAGGTGGCTTACGGAAACGAGCGAAGGGTTGTTCATATTGCCGGTGACGGTGGTATCAAGATGACCGGCAGCGAATACTACACCATTGCCCGGCTGAAGCTGCCGGTGATTTCTCTCATCGTTAACAACACCAGTCTCGGCATGATTCGTCAGCTGCAGAAGGTAATGTACAAGGAACGCTACATTGCCTGTGAGTTTGACTATCAGATGGACTATGCCATGTATGCTCGCTCCTTTGGTATCGAGGCGGAGAGCGTATCCACCCCCGATGAGTTTGCTGAGGCTTTCTCCAAGGCTATGGCGGCAAAGGGACCGAGAGTTATCGTGCTGAACATTCATCGCAGCTTTGTTGAGCCGATGACAAAGGGCGGAGCGCGTATAAATGAATTTGTAGAGTTCAAATGATTTGCAGATAATAGGACTGTGAAAAATGAGTAATCGTTTTTCACAGTCCTTTCCTTAATGTGAATTGCCAATGATTATAGTCTGTAAGAAAATCGTTTACCGGCACAGACTATATCCATGGCAGGTTCTTTTATTTTGATTTAGAGTAAACTATGGATAAACAGACTAAAGTCAGCGAGGATTTTGTAGATAATATTATCTGGGGCGACAGTGATCCCGGACAGGACAGGGATGAAACAGAGCGGCTTCTCACGAATTTTAAGAGCGAATGGGGAGACTTCTTCGCCGGCGGTGAGCTGAAGGATAATGTCACCCAGATATTCTGGCATATAGCCGACCTGCAGCGGCGGAGACTGCGGCGAAAAAATGTTAAGCTGTCCTTTGCTGCGGAGCGGCGCAAGTACACGGAAGCGGACCCGGTGCGCAGGCACAGCATAGACGGCGGGCAGTACATTGTCACCGAAATCAGGGAGGATATTGCAGCTGACAGAGTCTACAGCCGGGATGGCCGGGATTTGATGAGGATACGGGACAGGGAGCTGGCTCACTATACGCTGCTGGGGGCAAAAGAAGAAGGCGGCGGAGTGGTGGTTTGCCCTGCCTGCGGAATGCCGGCAGCGAGAGAAAGTCTCCTGAACGGCTGCGATGCCTGCGGAACAAAATTTACCGTAAATGACCTCGGGCAGAGGGTGGCAGGCTTTTCCCTGCGCCATGACGAGGAGCTGCAGAAGCAGCAGCTTGAACGCAGTGTAAACCGTCTCGGGAATATGGCAGGAACGGTGATAACGGCAGTGATAGCCGTTCTTTACTGCCTGATTATGGCATTTGTGGGGCCACTGCTTGTCTTGACGGCAGGCTGGACGGCAGCAATAGCAGGAGGAATGGTAATCCTTGCTGTTCTTGTTTTCTTTGCATTGCCTCTGCTTGGTGATTACATCCGGCAGGGACTTGGGCCAATGAAGTTCTACGGCAAGCTCCTAATCGCCGGTACAGCGGAGACGGAAGGACGCACCGGAAAACAGGAGAGCAGCGACAGACAGAAAGAAGGGGAAATAAGAAAAGCAGATCCGCTGTTCAGTATTGAGGTCTTCTATACCGGGTTGGAGAACAAGCTGGCGTCGGTTGTTTACGCTGATAACACGACAGTGATGAACGCTTTTGCGGCACCGGGGACGGACCTTTCTTCTCTGCGGGATGAATGCCGTGACTATATATATCTGGAGATGACAGACGCACATCTGGACCGTCATGAGTACATCGGCGGCAAGCGAACGGTGACGGCAGGTGGCAGGCTGAAGCTTATCAAGGCCGATGATTTCGGAGTGAAAAAGATGGAGCGGTTTTTCGAGGTGGTACTGGAGAAGGATGAGAAATGTCTCACGGCGGAAATTTTCAGTCCGTCGGTGATGCACTGTCAGGGATGTGGGGCATCTGTGTCTCTCCTTGACGGGCGCTTTTGTCAGTACTGCGGTACGGAAATCGACCTGGAAAAATACGATTGGGCGATAAAAGAACTGAAGATTTATCGGGATAAATTCCGGATGTGACAGGATAATAAAATTTCCTGCAAAAAATTGCGGAAATTCCCTGTTTTTTCTTGATGTTTGCAGGGATTTTCTATAAATTAGTAGAAGTATAATCAGATAAGAATTGGTCGGAGTCTGTATATTTATGTTTTGCTTTTTCAGCGACAGATAACGGAGGCTGTAAATGATAGAAGAAAACTATCGCCGAGTCCTGGCAAATATTGCCGCAGCCACAGAACGGCGAAAGGACAGAGGCGATGAGACGGGGCCGGTAACGCTGGTCGCCGTGACGAAGAACCATGATGTCAGCGCTATGCGGGAATGCATTGACGCAGGAGCTGCCGTAGTCGGCGAGAACAGAGTTCAGGAGGCAAAGGGGAAATATGAGACCCTTGAGCGCTCCGTGACCTGGCATCTGATAGGTCATCTTCAGACGAATAAGGTAAATCAGGCGGTAGCGATGTTTGACCTTATTCACTCAATCGACAGCGAGCACCTTCTGACGGCAGTGGATACCGCAGCCCGAAAAATCGGCAAGGTGCAGGATATACTCATTCAGGTAAATCTCGCTAGGGAGCCGCAAAAGTACGGCGTAGCCGATGAGGAGCTGGAAGCGGTACTGAAAAAAGCTGATGAACTGCCGAATGTTCATCTCCGGGGCCTGATGCTTATTGCTCCGAATTATGAGGATGTAGAGGAGACACGACCTCTCTTCCGGCAGATGCGGGAGCTGTATCTGAGGGTGCAGGCAATGAGCCTGCCGGCTTCGGATATCGAGTACCTGTCCATGGGAATGACGAATGATTATGCCATTGCTGTAGAGGAAGGAGCAAACCTTGTGCGGGTTGGCACCGGAATCTTTGGACCTAGACAGTATTAACTTCGGAACGAATTTATATAGGGAAAGGGAGATTTGCTATGAGCATCTTAGACAAAATGAAGAACACCATGGGTCTCGGCGGAGACACTGACGAAGTCATGGAAGAGGAGCTGGAGGAGAAGGAGCCGACCCGCCCAATTACACCGCCGCCTCTCCGTCAGGACAATGTAATCGATATTTCCGATATTGCCAACAGCCCGTCTAAGGATTTGACCCGTCGGATGAACGTCATTATCGTCCTGCCGAAATCCTTCGATGATGCCCAGGAAATAGCCAATAGCCTGAAGTCAAAGAAGCCGGTAGTCGTAAACTTTGAAGGTACCGAAAGTGAAACGGCCAAGCGCATAATCGATTTCGTCAGCGGCACCACCTATGCTCTCGGCGGTGTGATAAAGAAGCTTGGACGCAGTGTATTCCTCTGTGCGCCCAGCAATGTAAATGTAAGTGACGGCGGCAAGAAGGCCGAGAACGAGGATTATTCCTGGACGAAAAAATAATTTTCCCGTATTTTGATTATTGCAAGGTGAAGACAATGAAGATTGGTTTTATTGGCGGCGGCATGATGGGCGAAGCACTCATGAAGGGCATTATCGCTAAGGGAAAGGCAGCCGCAGCAGATATTTATGTATCTGAGAAATCTGCCCAGCGGGTAGAATATCTGAAGAATGAGCTTAAGGTTAATGCCGAAATGGGGCCGGACAGCTTCATCGGTGATATGGACATGGTTTTCCTCGCCATCAAGCCGCAGGTAGCTGCCGCAGCAATGGCTGAGACTGTGAAGGGCATGAAGAAGGATACGCTGGTGGTTTCCATCGTAGCCGGACTGACTCTTGCTTCTCTGGAAAGCTGCTTTACCGAGCAGCCGGTTGTCCGCGTCATGCCGAATACTCCGCTTTCCGTAGGAGTTGGAATGTCCTGCTACGCCAGAGGCAGCAAGGCTACCGTCGAAGATGGTGAAAAAGTAGGAGACCTTCTGGCCGCCTGTGGTCGTGCCGCAGAAGTTGCAGAATCTGCACTGGATGCTGTTACCGGACTTTCCGGCAGCGGGCCTGCCTATGCGTTCCTTGTAATTGATGCTCTGGCTGACGGCGGTGTTGCCGCAGGTCTGCCGAGAGCTATGGCCATAGAGCTGGCAGCTCAGACACTGCTCGGTTCGGCAAAGATGGTATTGGAGACCGGTAAGCATCCTGATGTACTGAGAGATGCTGTGACCTCTCCGGCCGGCACTACTATTGCCGGTGTTCGGGCACTGGAGTCCGCCGGTGTGCGCAGCGCCTTTATCGAGGCCGTCATTGCAGCTACTGAGCGGTCGAAAGAGCTTGGCAGGGGCTAAGGTGAATCATGGCCTCACCAAAGGAAAAAATACTTCGTTACTATAAGGGCAGTGAGCTGGAGGAAACCGCAATCCGCTGTGTTGATTTGGCAGAGCAGGTTCGAAAGACTCAGAAGTTCCGGGTATCGCCGTTTTTGAATGAGGCGGAGCAGGAACTGGCCCGGACGGTTGCCGCTAACTACGAGGACATCAATGTAGAATTTGACGGCGGCTATCATGGCGCCGAGCGCCAGCGGGCTGTTTTCGTTCATCCGGATTTCGGCGGCCGTATCGACGGAGTAGCCGGTATAACAGTCCTTCGGGCAGAATGGAAGGATATTTCCCGCCGGGTCGGTCATCGGGATGCTCTCGGTTCGCTGATGGGCTGCGGTATTGACAGGGGCTGTGCCGGAGATATTCTGGTCAGCGAGACCAGCGCCCGTTTTATCCTTGACCAGAAGGTCGCAGAGGCGGTAAAGGGTGAGCTTCTTTATATAGGCGGCGTCAAAGTCACTTCTATAGAGGAGGATGACCCTGCCAATATTATTCCCCGGGAAGAACGGGTGAAAGAGATAAAGGCGACAGTCGCCTCGCTGCGCATAGATGCCATCGCGGCAGCCGGCTTCGGAATGTCCCGCACCAGAGCGGCGGAGGATATCGGGGCAGAGAAGGTTCAGCTGAACTGGCAGACCGTGAAGAATGCCTCTCAGGCGGTGAAGCAGGGGGATGTAATCTCCTTCCGGGGGCGCGGCAGAGTAGAGGTCGAGTCGGTAGGCGGTCAGACAAAGAAAAATCGTACTGTAGTAGCACTAAAACGATACATATAAAGAAAAGGAGTGTCGGCAATGTTGACACCAATGGACATCCATAACAAAGAGTTTTCACGAAGCTTCCGCGGCTACGACGAAGACGAAATCGATACATTCCTCGATGAGGTAGTCAGTGATTTCGAGCAGCTTCTGAAGGAGCGGGATGAGCTTCGTGACCAGGTAGACCGCCTGCAGGAAGAGCTGGACAGAATACAGAACGGCGTTGTAAAGTCGGCAGAGGAGATGGAAAAACCGGCTGAAAAGGAGAAACCGGCAGTCAAGGTGGAAGACATCACCAGCGACGAGAGAGCCTTGGAGCTTATGGCAACAAATATGGCTCTGGAGACAAAGGTCGCCGACTATGAGAGTCAGCTGGCCGAGTACAAGAAGCTTGACGAATCTTTGCGCAGCACTCTGTTCCTTGCTCAGAGCCATGCGAAGGAGCTTACCGGCAAGGCAGAGGAAGATGCGGAGCGGATTCTCTCCGAGGCACAGACAGAGGCAGAACGTCTGCTGGGGGAGAGCCGTCAGCAGGCAGACGAGCAGCTTGACTCGGCACGCAGCGAGGCCTACAGCATCCTCAGTGATGCCCGTGAGACAGCCAAGCTTGAAACTGCGAACGCATTGGCTGCTGCAGAACAGGCAAAGAACGATGCCGCGAAGACCCGTCGGGTTACTGAGGCTGCGGCTGAGCGCATTCTCAACACAGCCAAGGAAGAAGCGGCTAAGATTCGGGTCGAGGCCGAGCAGGAGGTCGCTCACTATCGGGAGGATCAGGAGAATCTGGTCAACAGCTCCCGTGAATTTCTGGCAAAGATTCGGTCCCTGCTGGCAGGACAGCTGGCAATGCTCGATCAGGGCAGCGTAGATGCGCTGGCCGTAGTGAATGCAGCCAGAAATGTCGATGAGAAAGATGACGGCAGTACCGATTGATGGAAAATAAAGAACACAGCATGGTGCCGGTATGGATTACTGTATTTGCTCTGCTGATATTGGATCAGGCGGCAAAGCTGTATGTAGAGAGAACCTATGCTCTCGGCACCTCTATTCCCATCATTGAGGATATATTTCACTTCACCTATATTCAGAATCCCGGCGCTGCCTTCAGCATACTGGAGCATCAGCGGTGGTTCTTTATCGGCGTGAATATTATTCTGTTCTGTGCGGCCGCCGTGTACTATCGCCGTATTTCCGGCGAGAGTGCCTGGGTTCGCTACGGCTCGGCCCTCCTGTTCGGCGGAGCGGTGGGGAATCTCATCGACAGGCTGCGGCTGGGGGCGGTAATAGATTTTTTTGACTTCCGTATCTGGCCTGTCTTTAATATTGCCGATATAGGGATATGTGTGGGTGTGGGAATGATGATGTACGCCATCGCTTTCCTGTCACAGGATGAAGAAGACTAACGAAAAATATGGAAAATGAAGTATATACATTGACCGTTGCTGCCGAGGAAAAGGGCTCCAGACTGGATGCTTTTGTGGCGAAGAGCCTTGAGGATATTTCCCGGGCAAGGGTTCAGAAGCTTCTTGATGAAGGCCGGCTGACGGTGGACGGAGCAGTGAAGAAAGCCAACTACCGACTGAACGGCGGCGAGGAGATAAGGCTGGAAATCCCTCCTGCGGTAAGCGCTGAGGCACTTCCGGAGGATATTCCCCTCGACATCCTCTACGAGGACAGCGACATAATCGTCATCAACAAAGCGCGCGGCATGGCTGTACACCCATCTCCCGGAATCTATTCGGGAACACTGGTAAATGCTCTGCTGTATCACTGCAAAGATTTATCCGGCATCGGCGGCGTAGAGCGCCCCGGTATTGTTCATCGGCTGGACAAGGATACCTCCGGTGTAATGGTTGCAGCCAAGAATGACAATGCGCATGCCTCTTTGTCAAAGCAGATAGGTGAAAAGTCAGCGTCCAGAGTATACTGCGCCGTAGTCCGGGGCAGCATAAACGAGGAAGCCGGCGTAATCAAAGGTGCCATCGGCAGGGATGAGAAGGATCGTCAGAAGATGGCAGTCCGGGCCGACGGAAAACCGGCGGTCACTCACTTCCGGGTGATGGAGCGCATAGGCGATTACACCATAACGGAATGCAGGCTGGAAACGGGCAGGACTCATCAGATTCGCGTCCATCTGGCTCATATAGGCTATCCGGTATTTGGTGATCCTAAGTACGGCAGCCGCAAAAAGACTCCCTTCGACGGTATCATCGAAGGTCAGGCTCTCCACTCCCGGCAGATGACGCTTGTTCATCCTGTCACTGGAGAGGAAATGACCTTTACAGCACCTATGCCCAAGGATATGGAGAATCTGATTGCCGCCATCAGAGCACGGGCGGAGCAGAAATAGGAAAAATAACAATCTGATTATTGAAGGTGAAAAACATGCAGGAAATGAATGTAAAGAACACACTGATGGACGAGGATGCCATACGTCGTGCCCTGGTGCGTATTGCTCATGAGATTGTAGAGAAGAATCACGGAGTAGAGGACATTGTTCTGGTGGGAATCCGTACCAGAGGTGTCCCCATGTCCGAGCGAATTGCAGATGCTATTGAGCAGATTGAAGGCAATCGTCCGCCGGTCGGAATGCTGGATATCACTCTCTATCGTGATGACCTCACCAGACTGTCCTATCAGCCGGTTGTTCACCCCACCCATCTCCCGGTGGATATTACCGGTAAGATTGTTGTTCTCTGTGATGATGTTCTCTTTACCGGCCGCACCATCAGAGCGGCTTTGAATGAGCTGGCCGACATGGGTCGTCCTCAGCGTATTCAGCTGGCTGTCCTTATTGACCGCGGTCATCGCGAGCTGCCTATCCGGGCTGATTTCGTAGGCAAGAATGTTCCAACCTCTCAGCGGGAGGATGTGTCGGTTCGTTTCAAGGAAAAAGACGGAAAAGATATCGTAATTCTTATGGAGAAAACCGATATATAATGCCGCTTCTTATGTATACCGTATAAATTCCCAATTGTTATAGACGGATTATTTTTCGGCGTGTAAAATAATGACACCATATTATTCACAAGACTGTCCGGATAGATGCTTTTGAGTACGGCCAATCTCCGCCTGCTTGAGATTCCTTCTCTTTTTTCAGGGGAAGGCAGTGTCCGGCATAAAGAAATGTAGGGGGATAAGCATGGCCTTAGTTGTAAAGAAGTTTGGCGGAACTTCCGTCGGAAGTATAGAGAAAATAAAGAGCGTTGCCCAACGGATTATCGCCGATAAGGATCCTGATGACAAGATTGTAGTGGTTGTTTCCGCAATGGGTGATACCACTGATGACCTGATAGGAATGGCGAAGCGGATTGTCAGGGATCCGTATAAGTATCCGAGAGAAATGGATATGCTCATGTCTATCGGTGAGCAGCAGTCTATCGCGTTGCTTACGATAGCCCTTCGCTCGATGGGACAGAAGGCAGTATCGCTTACCGGAAGCATGGCCGGTGTCAAGACTGATTCGGTCTATACCAAGGGTAAGATTCTCGACATTGTTCCCACCCGTGTGCAGGAAGAGCTTGAAAAGGGCAATATCGTCGTTGTTGCCGGCTTCCAGGGCGCCAATGAAAAGGGTGACCCCATTACATTGGGTCGCGGCGGCTCCGACGCGTCAGCGGTTGCACTGGCCGGAGCGCTGAAGGCAGATGTCTGCGAGATATATACCGATGTCGATGGTATTTATTCGGCTGACCCGCGCATCGTAAAGGGTGCCCGGAAGATGAAGGAGATTACCTACGATGAGATGCTGGAGATGGCTCGCCTCGGTGCCGGTGTAATGCAGCTCCGCTCCGTGGAGATTGGTATGCTCTACAACATTCCTATTCATGTCCGTTCGACCTTCACCCACACATCAGGCACTATTATCAGGGGGGAATACACCATGGAGGAAAAGAACGCTATCGTCAAGGGCGTTGCTCATGATACAAAGGTAGCAAAGATTGCCATTTTGGGCGTTCCCAACAATCCGGGAATTGCTTTCTCTATATTCACTGCTCTGGCAGATGCTCATGTCGATGTAGACATGATTGTTCAGAATGTCCGCAATCTGGAAATCAAGACGGATATGTGCTTCACGGTTGGTCTTGATGACCTGTGGCAGGCAAAGCCAATCGTTGAGCGGGTGGCAGCCGAGATGGGAGCCGACGGTGTTTTGGTGGAGGAACATGTGGCGAAGGTTTCTCTCATTGGAGCCGGTATGCTGGGTAATCCCGGTATTGCGGCCAAGATGTTTGGCGCTATTGCCAATCAGGGAGTCAATATTGATGTTATCTCCACCTCCGAAATCAGTATATCCTGCCTCATCAAGACACAGTATGTGGAGAAAGCAGCCAATGCCATCCATGAGGCGTTCTTCCCCAGCAAGGAAGTATAAATCACCGCATAATTCAACACCGCAGTCTTTTCACTGGCTGCGGTGTTTTTTTATGGGGAATTGTGGTATCATACTATATTATGCTGTTTGCTCAGGATTATATTAAGGATGAATAAATGCGCAGATTATTTACTAAGGAAAAAATCTCCGATACGCTGACTCTTACCGGCACAGACGCTCATCATGTCGGCTATGCCCTGCGGGGGAAGGTGGGAGACCGATACACTGTAGTCGATGACTATGGGACTGTAGCTGTTATGGAGGCAGCGGCTTTCCGGGAGGATGAGGTTGATCTCCGGCTGGTGGAGTATGCTGACGGCTCGGCAGCGACAGAATCGCCGATAAACATTACTTTGGCGGCTTGCCTTATAAAGGGCGAAAAGTTTGAGTTCGTAGTACAGAAAGCTGTAGAGCTTGGCATTAACCGGCTGATTCCCCTTGCGTCGGAAAATACTGTGGTGAAGCTGGATGATAAGAAAGCGGCGTCTCGCCGGGAACGCTGGCAGAAGATTGCCGATGAAGCGGCGAAGCAGTGCGGCCGAACCCGATTGATGACTGTAGAGGATGTGAAGTCTCTGAAGAAGTGGCTGGCACAGGAAGCAAAGACCGAAATGGACGGCGGAGCGGTAGGGGTTTTTGCCTATGAAAATGAGGCAAACCTTTCTATCGGAAAATTCCTAACAGAAAAGCTTCGGGGAGAGTCTGTTCCCGACAAGTTCATTGCGCTCGTCGGCCCCGAGGGAGGCTTCTCTCAGGCAGAGGCTCAGGCGGCGGTGGAAGCAGGATTCAATTCCGTCACTATGGGGCCGCGGATATTCCGGGCGGAAACGGCGGCACTCACTGTAGCTGCTGTCATTCAGTATCAGTGCGGTGATATAGGTTCGCTGCAGTAGCAGAATTTTAGGATAATCTTGTACAGGGCAGAAACAATATATGAATGAAAATAAATCAGTAGCCTTTCTCACCCTTGGCTGCAAAGTAAATCAGATAGAGACTCAGTCCATGAGCGAGCTGTTTCGCCGGGCTGGGTATGAAATAAAGGAGTTCGGCGAGGATGCTGATATCTATGTCATCAACACCTGCTCGGTAACGGCAGTAGGGGAGAAGAAATCACGCCAGCAGATAAGGCGGGCGCACCGGATGAATCCCGGTGCGGTCATTGCGGTAACCGGCTGCTATGCCCAGCTTGCTCCGGAGGATATTGCCGCCATCGAGGGCGTCGGTCTCGTGGTAGGTACTAAAGACCGTCAGAACATCGTCACCATGGCTGAGGAAGCGGCTGCTTCCTACTCCAGAGAGCGGAAGGCTACCTCAAAGGTAGGCAACATCCGGGAAACTCATGAATTCGAGGAGCTTATCGTCAACGATGATATAAAGGGCGATATTGCTCCTCATCAGCGGACGAGAGCCTTCATCAAGATACAGGAGGGCTGTGAGAACTTCTGTACCTACTGCATTATTCCCTACACGAGAGGTCCGCTTCGCTCCCGTCACCTTGACAGTATCAGGTCAGAGGCAAAGCGTCTGGCGGAGGAGGGCTATCAGGAAATTGTCCTCACCGGTATTCATCTGGGAGCCTACGGCCGTGATTTTAAGGACGGGACAACGCTGGCCGATGCGGTGGAGATGATACTGCAGGAAAAGAGCTTCGCCAGAGTCCGTCTCAGTTCGCTTGAGTCCGTGGAAGTGGACGAGCGGCTGCTGACAATGATGAAAAATGAGCCGCGGTTTGCTCCGCACCTTCACCTGCCGCTGCAGGCCGGAAGTGATGAAATACTTCGGCGTATGAACCGCCATTACAATACTGCGGAGTTTATTGATTTGACGGAACGGCTGCGGAAGGAAGTTCCGTCATTGGCTCTTACTACCGATATTATTGTAGGTTTCCCAGGAGAGACGGAGGAGCTTTTTGCCGAGACACTGAAGAATGCAGAGCTTATAGGCTTCAGCAAGATTCATGTGTTCCCGTATTCTGTCCGTCCCGGTACTCCGGCGGCCACTATGCCCAATCAGGTGCCGGAGCCGGTGAAGAAGGAGAGAGTCCATCGTCTTGAAGCGGTGGGAGAGCGCACAGCCGCAAATTTCCGGCAGTCTTCAGTGGGATGTGTCAAAGAGGTACTCATAGAGACTATTGATGCTGAGAAGAATACTGCCGATGGTCTCACAGATACATATATCAGAGTCTATTGTGATGCGGCTGCAGTCAGGAGCGGTCAGCTTGTTTCCCTGCGATTGGTGAGGGAATACGAGGATGGCCTGTGGGGCGAACTGCTGAAGTAAAAATCATTGTTATTTATGACTTTATTGTTGATTTTTAAGAATAACTGTGGTATTCTACCCGTGGCAAAAGATAATATCCTAAGCGAATTATACTTTTTCATTTTAAGACATACCCTGTATCACTTTTCTGCTTAGATCTTCTCCTGGAGTGACTGAGACAGGAAGGCTTTGTGGTGCGTTGTTTAGACGATACACGCCTTCCCGCAGGAAGGCGTTTTTCTTTTGCCGCCGTATTTTGAAATTGCTTATTCCAAGGAGGAAAAAATGCAAGCATTTTGTCATCTGATTACCCGTAATATGGCACTGCTGGTATTGGCCGCCGGTGTGCTTGGCGCGGTGTCTCCTGGTACCTGCAAGTGGATTGGCCCTCACATTCCGATGCTTTTGGGCGTTGTAATGTTCGGCATGGGAATGACTCTGAGGCTCGAGGACTTCCGTATTCTGGCCAAGCGCCCATGGGAAGTAGCAGCCGGCGCACTGCTGCAGTTTACCATTATGCCCTTTATGGCCTGGGTACTTGTAAAGTGCTTCGCTATTCCCCCGGAGCTGGCTATCGGCGTTATACTTGTAGGAACCTGCCCCGGAGGTACCGCTTCCAATGTTATAGCGTATCTGGCCAAGGGTGATGTTGCCTTGTCTGTGGCTATGACCACCTGTACCACTCTGCTGGCTCCCTTTGTGACTCCGTGGATCACCTGGTGGCTGGCCGGCGCATGGATCGCCATTTCTCCGGAAGCCATGATGATGTCTATCGTAAAGATGGTTCTCGTTCCGGTTCTGGCTGGTCTGCTGATGAACCACTTTGCCGGCGGTCTCGTCAAGAAGTGCCTTACCATTCTTCCGGCCTTCTCTGCTCTTACCGTCGTTCTCATTGTCGCCGGTGTTGTGGCTCTTTCGGCAGCCAAGCTCATGCAGTACGGCCTGATGATTGCCGGTGTCGTCGTCCTTCACAACGGCTTCGGTATTCTACTGGGCTATATGATGGCCAAGGTGCTGAAGATGGAGCCGGCGAAGGCCCGCTCTATGGCTATTGAGGTCGGTATGCAGAATTCCGGTCTGGCTACCGCCCTTTCTGTAAAATTCTTCACTCCGGAAGCAGCTATTCCCGGTGCAATTTTCTCTGTATGGCATAATATTTCCGGCTCCCTCGTTGCCAACTATTTCGTCCGTCAGGATGAGAAGGCAGCAGAGGCCGCCGGGCAGGAAGCATAACGACAAAGCCGCTGGGAACGGCATTAAATTAAAGGAGTTTTGAAAATGAAAGTCTTGTCAACTATTGCTGAAATCACTGAGTATACTGCCGAGCTGAAAAAGGCCGGCAAGACAATCGGCCTCGTTCCAACCATGGGCGCTCTCCATGAGGGCCATCTGACTCTTATGCGGGCTGCCAGAGCCGACAACGATGTGGTTATCGCTTCTGTTTTTGTAAACCCCATTCAGTTTGGACCCAATGAGGACTATGACAAGTATCCCCGTATGTTTGAGGCTGACTGTGCAAAGCTTGAAAGCGTAAATGTTGACGCTGTATTCCATCCGGACCCGGCTGAGATGTATCCTCAGGGCTTCTGCACCTATGTAAATGTAGACGGCGAGTTCACCCGCAAGCTCTGCGGTGCCAGCCGGCCCGGTCACTTCCGCGGCGTCGCTACCGTCGTTACCCGCCTGATGAATCTTTCCCGGGCTGACAGAGCCTACTTTGGTCAGAAGGATGCTCAGCAGGTCTGCGTTATCAAGCGCTTCGTCAATGACCTGAACATTCCCGTTCAGGTCGTCATGGTTCCGATCAATCGTGAGGACAGCGGTCTGGCCCGTTCCTCCCGCAATGCCTACCTCTCCGATACCGAGAAGCAGCAGGCTCTCTGCCTCTCCCGCAGCCTGCGGAAGGCCGAGGCAGCCTATGCCGGCGGCGAGAAGAATGTAGCCGCTCTGCTGAAAATCGTCCGAGATGAGCTGGCTGCTGAGTCGGCTGCCGATGTGGAGTATGTAGAGCTCTACGATTTCCCGACCCTTGAGCCTATCGAGACCGTGGAGAAGGAATCCCTCATGGCAATTGCTGTCCGTATTGGCAAGACCCGCCTTATCGACAATATTATCATCGGCTGAGATTATTTTATAGAAGTATATTTGGAGGAAGAAAATGCTTGTAAATATTTTTAAGTCCAAGCTCCATCGCGCTACTGTCACCGAAGCCTGCCTGAACTACATGGGAAGCATCACCATTGACAGCACTCTCATGAAGGCTGCTCACATCCGCCCCAATGAGAAGGTACAGATTGTCGACAACAACAACGGTGCCCGTCTGGAAACCTATGTAATCGCCGGTGAGCCGGGCAGCGGCATTATCTGCCTCAACGGAGCAGCCGCCCGCCTCGTACAGCCTGGTGATACCGTCATCATCATTTCCTACGCCTGGATGGAGGAAAAGGAAGCCGATGAGTTCAAGCCTACTGTCGTCATGGTAGGCGAGGGCAACAAGATTGACGAAATTCGTCAGGTAGAGTATCCGAGAGAAATCGGCTGATAAACAGACATACAGAAACAATAGAAAAACAGAGGCTGCTGCAAAAGTACACCCGGAGCCTCCCCTCTAGGGGAGGTGTCCGAAGGGCGGAGGGGTGACTTGTAGCAGTCTTTTTCTATGTGTATACATTGACCGGCGGAGTTAATCTGTTATAATAATCCCGACTATTTTATTTTTGGAGGAAAGACAATGGCAGATACTGCAAATCTTACCGATAAACTGATTACCGGGCTGACGAAAACCGTCTCGGAGACAGTCAGTGATAAAAATACTGCCAAGACAGTAGGCAGCGGCAGTCTTGATGTGTATGCTACTCCCATGATGATAGCCCGCATGGAGGAGGCAGCTGCAAATCTGGCAGAGGAGAATCTGCCGGAAGGCTATACCAGTGTCGGCATTCTGATGAATGTGGCCCATACTGCGGCTACCCCCTGTGGAATGAATATCACAGCCACAGCCGTGCTTACAAAGGTGGAAGGCAAGAAGCTTACCTTTGAAGTCAAGGCAGAGGATGAGGCAGGGGAGATAGGCAGTGGTGTCCACGAGCGTTTTATCGTGGAGAGCCAGCGCTTCCAACAGAAGGCCGACAGCAAAAAATCAAAATAATCAATACAGGAGGGCAGTACCATGAAGAAAATAATCGCTATCAACGGAAGTCCCCGCCGTCACAACAACACCTACGATATCATTCGGGCTTGTCTGGACGGCTGTGAGGAAGCCGGGGCAGAAACGAAGCTCTATCAGCTGGCTGATTTGAAATTTTCCGGCTGTGTCAGTTGCTTCTACTGCAAGAACAAGGCTGTCCCCCACGGTCACTGCTCTGTAAAGGATGATATTTCTCCCATTTTGGAGGAAATAAAGGAATGTGACGGACTGGTGTTGGGTGCGCCTATCTACTTTATGAATATTTCCTCTTTGATGGCGGCGTTCCTTGAGCGTCTTTATTTCTCAAATTATATTTACAATTTTGATACGCCTACCGTATTTCCTAAGGAATTGCCCTCGGCGTTCCTCTACACCATGAATCTCGATGAGAAGGGAATGGAGCATTTCCACATCGAGTCCATGCTGTGGCCATTCCAGAAGTTCACGAAGGTTATTCTGGGAAGGCAGCCGGAAATCCTCTACGCCTGTGACACTTGGCAGTACCCGGACTATGACAAGTTCGAATCCGGAATGTTCGATGTAGAGAAGAAGAAAGATTCCCGGGCTAATCGCTGGCCGAAGGATTTGGAAAAGGCGAAAGAAGTCGGCCGCAAGCTGGCGGCTCTGTAAGGAAGTATAAAACTTAACGAAGCGTGCGTTAATATACGGTGTTCCTGGTTCTTTTTTTTTGCGTTTACGTTTGTTTTCAACCGCAGCATGAATGTTTCCGGCGGATATTGGCTCTGGAGTGCCTGCCTGCGGTATATATTTACTTTGCCGATTATGCTGGCACTGGTAGCGAAGCGGGGAAACATTTCCGCTGTTCACAATGCCATAAAGCAGTCGCCGGCTGACTGGCTGATGTGGAGTACAGTAGGCTTCGGCCTTTTCATATCCCTTGGGCGGCTTTCTCGGCATCGCCGTTATCGTCATAGGTATGATAGGCAACAGCCTTTCATCGGCTAGATGATGTGTTACAAAACAGGCACAATATAATTGCGATTATTATAATCGTAATTATATTGTGCCTGTCTTTGCGTTTTACTGCTTCGATGATGTTGTG
>JAFNYY010000126.1 GCA_017383125.1 Schwartzia sp. (in: firmicutes) | reverse complement strand
TTCATTATATCAAAAGAGGATTTTTTACTTATAGCTTAAAGCTTTTGGTACCACCCGCATAGCGGGTGGTTTCTTTTTATACAAAAAGGGGCTGTGAAAAATGAGCAATCATTTTTCACAGCCCTACTTTATTGTATTCTCCAAGTGAATAATGTCTGCATGAAAACCGTTTATTTGCGCCGATACTTAGTGACCTGCGAGTACACCTACGAAGCAGGAACTTAGTACCGTTGCGTAAGCAATTGAGCGCAAGCGCATTTTCGTCAGGCATTATTCAGGATTACAGTTATTTACTTTTTCTCAAATGTCAGCTTGTCACCGTCGATACCTACTGCTACATCGTCACCTTCTGCAATAGTTCCCTTAATGATTTCTCTGGAAAGCTCAGTCTCCAGACGATGGCTGATAAGACGCTTCAAAGGACGGGCACCGAAGGCCGGGTCGAAACCGGCTTCAGCCAGATAAGCTACCACCTCGTCACTGTAGGTAATATTCAGCTTCAGCTGATTTTCCAAACGCTTGGCAAGATTACCCAGCAGCAGTCGAGCAATGCCCTCTACCTGCCCCTTGGCCAGTGCCTTGAACACAACAATGTCATCAATTCGATTGAGGAATTCCGGACGGAAATATTCCTTCAGCATAGCATGAACGGTTTCTTCCGCTTCACCGAACTCCTTCGTCAGGATTGCGTCAGAGCCAAGGTTGCTGGTCATGATGATGACAGTATTCTTGAAGCTGACTACCCGTCCCTTACCATCTGTCAGGCGGCCGTCATCCAGTATCTGGAGCAGAACATTGAACACATCACGATGTGCCTTCTCAATCTCATCCAGCAGGATAACGCTGTAGGGACGACGACGAACAGCCTCTGTCAGCTGACCGCCCTCATCATAGCCTACATAGCCCGGAGGCGCACCAATCAGACGGGCGACACTGTGCTTCTCCATGTACTCGGACATGTCAATGCGAATCATGCTACGCTCATCATCAAACAGCACCTCGGCCAAAGTCTTGGCCAGCTCCGTCTTACCAACGCCGGTAGGTCCCAGGAAGATAAAGGAGCCAATGGGTCGAGCCGGGTCCTTGATACCGGCTCTTGCCCTGATGATGGCATCACTTACCACATCTACCGCCTCATCCTGACCAATTACCCGCTGATGCAGAATATCTCCAAGATGAATAAGCTTTTCACGCTCACCTGTGAGCATTCTGGATACCGGTATACCGGTCCATCGGCTTACCACATTGGCGATATCTTCTTCTCCCACTTCTTCCCGCAGCAGTCTTCCTTCACTGCCCTGTTCTGCCTTCTCGCTGCTCCGCTTTTCGGCTTCAGCCAGTTGCTTCTGAAGTTCAGGCAGCTTTCCGTACTTCAGCTCACCGGCCCGGCTAAGATTGCCTTCACGCTCGGCTGCTTCCATCTGACGGCCGATATTATTGATTTCCTCCTTGATGGATTTCACCATGAGGATATCTTTTTTCTCAGATTCCCAGCCGGCTGTAAGCTCGGCCTCTTTTTTCTTCAGATCTTCCTTCTCTGCCAAAAGATTATTCAGACGCTCCTTGGAGGCATCATCACTTTCTTTTTTCAGTGCCTGTTCCTCTATATCCAGCTGAAGGATCTTCCGTCGCACATCATCAATAGGCGCCGGAACAGATTCAATTTCTGTACGCAGCTTTGCAGCAGCCTCGTCAACAAGGTCAATCGCCTTATCAGGCAGGAACCTGTCAGCAATATACCGGTCAGACATAGTGGCAGCCGCCACCAGAGCAGCATCGCGAATCCTGACACCGTGATGCACTTCGTAACGCTCCTTCAAACCGCGGAGGATAGAGATGGTATCCTCTACCGTAGGCTCTGCTACCATTACCGGCTGGAATCGGCGCTCCAGGGCGGTATCTTTCTCTATGTACTTGCGATACTCATTGAGAGTGGTGGCACCAATACAGCGCAGCTCACCTCGGGCCAGCATCGGCTTCAGCAGATTGCCTGCATCCATTGCTCCCTCGGCAGCACCTGCACCTACAACGGTGTGAAGCTCGTCGATGAACAGGAGGATCTGCCCGTCTGACTTTGCAATTTCACTCAATACTGCCTTCAGCCGTTCCTCAAATTCACCCCGGAACTTTGCACCGGCTATCAGGGCACCCATATCAAGAGAATACAAAGTCTTGTTCTTCAAAGACTCCGGCACATCACCGGCCACAATACGACGGGCAAGCCCTTCAATAATAGCGGTTTTTCCGACACCCGGTTCACCGATAAGCACCGGGTTATTCTTGGTCCGACGGGAAAGGATCTCGATTGTACGGCGTATTTCGTCATCTCTGCCAATTACCGGATCGAGCTTGCCGTTTGCTGCCGCCTCGGTAACATCCCGTCCGTATTTTTTCAGAGCTTTGTACCGCTCTTCCGGATTTTCTCCATCAACAGCCCCGCTGCGATTCTTGCGGATTACATTACGGATTCCCTTCTCCGTAAGGCCGGCCTTCTTAGCAATCTCCTGAACATCCGGACTGCCGTCGCTAACAACTGCAAGCAGAATATGCTCAGTGGAAACATATTCATCCCCAAGCTCCTTGGATAGGGCCTCAGCTCTGCCCATTATTCTGGTTGCATCTACGCTGATGTTCAGATAGTCAACCCCCTTTACCTGAGGGAATGTATCCAACTTCTTCTCCAGCTTTTCATTGAGCTGAGCTGTATTTACTTCATTTGATTTGAAAATAATCTCCAAAAGTCCTTCCGGCTCTTTGGTAAGTGCCCAGAAGATATGAGTGCCGGTTACCTCCTGATTGTAACGAACGACTGCGGCCTGCTGGGCCTTCTGAATAATTTCCATGGCTTTTTGCGTGTATTTGTCCTGCTGCATTTTTCTTTCCTCCTCTGTCTCGCTTATCTATCTATGTTTGTTAACAGCTTCTTTTGACAATTCCATTATATATGCTTTAGTCAAAAAGTCAAACACTTTTTGACTTTTTGACTAAAATATTTATTGGCTTTTAATTCTTAACCAGAAATATAAAAAACAAGTCGTGAATATAGTCTGACGAAAACCCGCTTTCGCTCGGTTATCTACGCAACGGTGCTAAGCTCCTGCTTCATATGCTTATTAGCAGGTCGCTAAGCACCGGCGTAGATAAACGGTTTTCTTACAGACCATATTCACGACTATTTACATTATGGTAGAGACGGTTTCACCGTCTCATTTACA
>JAFNYY010000019.1 GCA_017383125.1 Schwartzia sp. (in: firmicutes) | reverse complement strand
CGTGGCAGCTACCGGTCGGACAACACTTCCTACTGCGTCCGTGACTGCGTCAGGTACAATGGAGTCCGGTATCAGTACATCTATTACCGACTCCATTATCGGCAGTCGGACAAAGGGCAGTACAAAGGCAATGATAATCAGTGGGGTCAGACCCATAATACCAAATGCTCTGTTCGTGTCATAGCCGCTCTTGTACAGCCAGTACACCAGACAGTGCAGAATTATTACCGCCGCAGCGGCAGCCGGCAGGAAATACGGTTGGTACTCACTCAACCGTTCAATTTCCGGCAGGTACAGCAATATAAGGTAGCTTCCATAAGCATATAGTCCGGTAAAAATCGCCCGCCGGTTACGCCAGATAAATCTGATTCTCAGCAGGATTCCGATAATGGCTATAAGCATTGCAAAGGGTGCCAGTACCGGAAAGATTGCACAGAGCAGCACAACAGCAGCAATACCGATGATAAGCCACTTCAGATAACTCCAGGTTGTAAACAGAAAAAATACCATTAGGGCAAGCACGCCCAATTTAGGTTCGTGATAATGAATAGCCGCTCCGAGGCTTCCGCCCCAAATGACCAGACCAAGATAATGCTTTACATAGTTTATATTTGTCACAGCTGCACCTCTTTTCGGATTTCTCACTTCTCTACGGTTTTCTCAATGATAATATCGACTGCTTTCAAAAGTATTTTAGCAAAAATATCAAACTTCATCATTAAAATTACATAAAAAATGCCCTCCCTGCATACAATGCTGCAAGGAGGGCAAGATTTTAACTTTCAATCGAAGAAGGCTCGCAGGAGAGAGCTGAGAGCTTCCATGTCCTTCGCTGCCATAAGCTCCCTGGCGCTGTGCATCGCCAGGAGGGGGACTCCAATGTCCTGCGACCTCATACCAAGAGCTGCGCTGAGCATCGACCCTTGTGTAGAACCGCCTCTGACAGTAGAGCGGTTGACAAACTCTGCAACAGGAATACCGCACTTTCCGGCAATTCCTTTTACGATGGCCACCGCCTCGGCATCGCTAGCATAGGTTCCGCTGGCAGATTCCTTTATGATAACACCGCTGCCCAATCCCGGCGCCGCAGTGGGGTCATATCTGTCGCTGTAGCAGGGATGGTACCCCTGTGCCACATCTACGCTGAGGAGGAAGCCGTCCGCGATTTTCTCCGCCATGGTGTCATCATCAAGCTCCAAACCTCTGGCAATCGCCGCCAGTAAATCACGGATGATGGAGGAATCTGCTCCCTGCTTCGTCCGGCTGCCGACTTCTTCATTGTCAAAGAAGCAGGCAACGGCGATACCGTTTTCTACCCGACCGTCAATGATGCCGTCGAGACAAGCCTTGGCACTGGTGAGATTGTCCAGTCGCGGTGAGGATACCATTTCTGCATCCATGCCGACGCTGACACCGTGCTCCACCGGATAGATGTTCAGGTCATAGGAAAGAATAGTCTTCGGGTCGCGCTGAATTTCCCGACCCAGCTTCGTCAGAAAATATTTCTCTCCCTTATCACCGTTTACTGCATCAATCAGCCCGGCTATCGGCGTAAGATCATTCTGTCGATCGATAATCTCCTTTGTGGTATCCTTAGCCAAATGTGGAGCCAGTCGTGGGATAGCAAACATAGGACGGGTAAAATCAATAAGCCCAACTTCCGGCTCATATTCATTCTTCCCCTTGAAAACGATTTTTCCCGCCATGGAGAGGGGACGATCCAGCCACGATGATACATTGAGGCCACCATAAGGCGAAACATTGACCAGCGCATATCCCCCTTTGGCAATATCAGGATTCGGCTTCACCCGGAATCCTGGGAAATCGGTATGACAGGCCGCAATCTTCAGACGGCTGTCACCGGCTTCCAGCCGCTGACCGATGCGAAAGGCAATCAGGGTAGAGCCGAAAATTCTGGTAAAATAGCGCCCACCGGGAGCCAGCATCCAGGGACGGCCCCAGCGAAGCTCGTTGAAACCGCCGGCATTCAAAAGCTGGGCCGTACTCTTTACGGTGTGAAAAGCGGAGGGCGAAGCCTCGATAAAAGCTAACAGGTCGTGGATTACATTCATTTTTTATACCTCTTGCAAATTGAATTTCAGCTTTTAGACATTGCCCATACTATTCTAATTTCTCTTTATCCGTCCGCCTACCATTTCACGGACAGAATTTATCGTCAGGAAAGCATCGGGGTCTACAGACCTCACATTGGTCTTCAAGCTCTCAAGCTCCAGACGATTGACAACACAATAAATTACCTCCCGGACATCTCCCATGTAACCGCCGGCACCATGAAGCAATGTGACCCCGCCGCCCATCTCTACGAGGGCTTTTGTTACTTCCTCGTGCTTGTTCGAGATAACGAACACCGCATAGTTGTCATCAAAGCCCTTCACGACAATATCAATCATTCTGGCAATGACAAAATAGGTTATCAGCGAATACATCGCCTTGTCCCAACCCCAAAGCAATCCGGCCGAGCCAAGGATGAACAGGTTGAAGCCAAGGACGATTTCTCCGACGGAGAAACTTATCCGCCGATTCATGATGATGGCCACTATCTCGGTACCGTCAAGGGAACCACCGTTGCGGATGATAAGTCCGCAACCAAGTCCGGCAACAACACCGCCGAAGATGGAAGAAAGAAATGCATCTCGAGTCACGGCATCCGGGTTGTGATACCACTCGGAAAAAATTGACATAGCAATGACCGACACAACGGTCGACACCGCAAATCGCCAGCCTATGTTTCGCCAGCCCATTATGATGAAGGGCAGATTTATCAGTACAAACCAAAAGGAGAACTCCAAATCGGTCAGTTCCTCTGCCATGAGAGCAATACCTACTACACCACCATCAATTATGTCATTGGGAACAAGGAACATTTCAAGGCCGTAGGCATAGAGCCATGCTCCCAAGAGCAGGAAAAATCCGGTCTTAATATTCTTCACTATTCCCAAAGGTGCTTTAACCGCCTGAGACATACATACTTCCCCTTTTTGTTTTTCTTTCAATACTATAGATGATAACGAGAAAAATCAAGACCGTTTTGTTCACAATTCTCATCTGCCGTGTTATAATGTACAGAAATTTCCGCTGTATTGCATGTATGTTCTGTCAACATTCTCGTATACAGCCATGCAGCTCATTTAATGGAAGATTGTATGAAATCAAAAGAAGCATTCAAAAATATATTGGTCATCAATCTCATGCACATTGGAGATTTGATGATTGTTACTCCCATACTTCGGACATTGCGTCACGCATACCCCGGAGCCAGGCTTTCGCTGCTGGCAGATAAAAAGCTGGCTGATTTGGTCAGCTGCAATCCCCACATCGATGAATGCCTTTTCATCGACAAAAAAGGGGCCGATGACAAGCTGCCGGCCTTTATTAAATATATCGGGTATGTCCGGAGCAAAAAATTCGACCTTGTTATAAACCTTCATCGCAACGAAAGAGCTTCTGCTCTGGCTGCCTTCTCCGGAGCAAAGCGTATCGTAGGCTACTCGAAGCCAGGCTTTTCCTGGTTCTTTGACAAGGTGGTTGACAACAACCACTGGACACAGCATCAGGTACTGGCTCACTTTGAAGCTCTCATGGCTACTGATGTCATCGAGAAAAGCGACATCGATGACGCCGGTCTGGAAATGATTCTTCCTCCGGGAGCCGAAGATGGAGCTTCTGCCATCTGGCAGAAGGTCTACCCTGCCGCTGATAAGCTGAAGAAAGTGGTGGCCTTCAACATTGGAGCCAGCTGGCCCACCAAGCGCTGGTTGCCTGACTACTTCGCCCAGGTGGCCGACACTCTTATAGAGGAAGGCTGTCACATTGCCTTCTTCGGCGGCCCAATGGACACAGAGATGGTAAACGAATGCGTCAGCTTCATGAAGCATCGGGAAGCCGAGAAGGATGAAAACGGAAATCCCCTCGTGGCTCGCTTTACCGGCCGTGTAAGCCTCGGCGAACTGGCCTCGTTGCTAAAACGCTGCGCACTTATGATTACCACCGATTCCGGCCCGATGCATGTAGGCGTGGCTATGCATGTACCGATCGTTACCATGTTCGGTGCCAGTCCGGTACCCGGCTTCTACCCGTACGACGCGAAGGATATTCTCATAAAAACTCCCGCTCCCTGTCACCCCTGCGGTATTCACAACTGCCCCAAAAAGGGAGAGGAAAACTTCATGTGCATGAAACGTATACCGCCGGAAATCGTCCTGTCTGCTGCTCGTGAACAGCTGGAAAAATACAGCAGCTTGGTCGGCAACGCCCCATATCCAAAAGGTCAGTACACCTGCAGAGTAATAGAGCTGTGATAACTTCAAGGAGGACAATTATGCCCGATAAGAAAATGCTTCGAGACTTTGTCGAAACGAAAACCCAGTCTCTGAAAATAATGGTTGTCGGCGATGTAATGCTGGACAAATACTATTACGGTGAGGTTACCCGCATAAGCCCCGAGGCTCCTGTACCAATCAACCGGATTACCGTACAGAAAGAAACCCTGGGTGGTGCGGCCAATGTAGCCCACAATCTGGCTCTGCTGGGAGCAGTCACCTCCATTGGCGGATATGTAGGTGACGATTACCACGGTCAGGCGCTCTTTGACAAATTTACCGCCAGAGGAATTGACTATCGCGGTCTCGTACACAACGGTGCCCCTACCACCACGAAGCTCCGCATCATCGGCGGTCATCAGCAGATGCTCCGCCTCGACTTCGAGGAAACCGCACCTGTAGGCGGTCAGTACGCTGCCCGCCTCATGAGCTACATAGACCTGCGGATTGAAGAAGGTCTGGACGCTATAATTCTCTCTGACTACAACAAAGGTGCTCTCACCCCGGAGCTGATGAAGCATACAATCGCCGCTGCTCACGAAGCAGGCATTCCCGTCATCATCGACCCCAAGGGCAGCGATTGGGATAAGTATAACGGAGCCGACTACCTGACCCCGAATCTGCGGGAAATCAGCCGCATTCTCCCCTATGAAATCAAAAATAGTGATGAGGATGTCATCAAGGCCGGCCGCTACGCCATGGAGAAGTACAGCCTGAAGAACATCATTATCACCCGTTCAGAGGCTGGACTTTCCCTCATCACTCCGGATAATGTAGTCCACATCCCCACCATCGCCCGGGAGGTTTTCGACGTTTCCGGTGCCGGAGATACGGTCATCGCCGTCATGGCTCTTGCCCTGGCTGGCGGTCTCAATCCTGAGGACGGTGCATATTTGGCCAATACTGCCGCCAGCGTTGTTGTCGGTAAGCTTGGCACTTATGCCGTCAGCCGACAGGAGCTTAGTCAGGCTGTAGACGAGGCTGAGTGATATGCTAAATCTTTCTGTCCTCATCATTGCAAAGAATGAGGAGCTCCATATCGGCAACAATATCAGACGCCTGAAAAAGTATTTGAATCCGCAGGAAATCATAATAATCGATGATTTCTCCACTGATGCCACCGCTAAAATCGCAACTGAACTTGGTGTAAAGGTTGTCCAACATGCTCTTAACGGTGACTTCGGTGGCCAACGAGATTATGCTATAAAACAGACCTCTGCGAAATGGATTCTCTTTCTGGATGCCGACGAGTATATGACGGAAGCATTGGGTTGCGAAATCAGGAAGGCTCTGACTGAATGTGACCAGTCAGATAAGCTATACTCTTTCCGCCTTTCATTCCTTCATCACTTCTGCGGTCACCCGGTACACCATTTGGGAATGTATCCAGACTACCACATGCGGCTCATGCCGAAGGATGGTGCCGCCAGCCGTGGTCAGGTTCACGAAGAAATTAGCAGCCCATATCCAACAAAAGATTTGCCCCTGACTGCCCATATTGAGCACTACACCTACCGAGATTGGGAACATTACCTCACCAAGCTCAATCATTACACCACACTGGGGGCCAAAAAGCTGGACTCACAAGGTAAAAAAGTGAGCGTGTCAGGCATTGTCGCCCACACGCTCTTCGGCTTTATAAAGATGTATTTTCTCGAACGTGGATTTTTAGAGGGAGCAGTTGGGCTTTTTCTTTCTGTTACCCATACCTTTTCCGTGTTTATGAAATACACTAAGTTGTATTGCCTTCAACATCAAGCCGACTTTCCCGGCATCCCCTCCTCGATCATTAAATAGTTTTCAGCAATTCATCGATTTTTGCACAGCAATTACTTATCGTAAAACATTCGGCCACTTTATTATGCCCCTTTTCCGAAAGCATCTCTGTCAGTTCTTCATTATCGATCAATCTAACCATTGCCATAACCAGCTCTTGTACAGACGATGGTTCTACTATAAGTCCAGTCTCATTGTTGGTAACGATTTCTTCCTGCGCCCCACTGTTTGTGGCAATCACCGCACACCCTGAGTACATTGCCTCACATAGTGCAAGCCCAAAAGACTCCTTTGTAATTGATGGCAGGATAAAGGCATCTATTGAGTTGTAAAAGGCTGGCATATCTCTAGTGTAACCTAGCATTTTCACCTGCTCTTGCAATTCAAGTT
>JAFNYY010000125.1 GCA_017383125.1 Schwartzia sp. (in: firmicutes) | reverse complement strand
GCTTGGCGACCACGCCGCCAGCCTCTCCTACGGCACCGAAGGCATCATGCACGGCTTCAACTCCATCATGCTGAAGGACGAGAACGGCGATCCCGCTCCGGTTTACTCCGTAGCCAGCGGTCTCGACTACCCCTCCTCCGGTCCGGAGCACGCCTACTGGAAGGACCTCGGCCGGGTGAAGTACGATGTGGCTGACGATGAAGCAACCATCGACGCCTTCTACAAGCTCTCCCGCATGGAGGGTATCATTCCCGCCATCGAGAGCAGCCACGCCCTGGCTCACGCCATCAAGCTGGCCAAGGAGCGGGACCACGGCTCCATCCTCGTAAACCTCTCCGGCCGTGGCGACAAGGACATGGACTATGTAATCGAGCACTTCGGCATCCCGGAGAAATAATTGACAGTAAAAGAGGCCAGGAAAAATGATAACTCATTTTTCCTGGCCTCTTCTTTAATAAACTCAGGCACCCATCGGTGCAAACTCGAATGGCAATCGCATTCCCATCCCTATTTATCACATATGTTGCATTTTAGCTGGTTCGTTAAAGCATCCACCATTATATCTCTCTACAATCCTGCATATCATGGACTTATCCTCTACTACGTTTTATATATATTCAATCGGTAACGCATAATTATCTTGTCCCAGCGGCAGCAGGTTTTCCGAATTGCAGAGCACGCACCCCTCTGCAACATTTTTATCCGGGAAGCTGTTTTTTAACACCTCGAAATGCTTTATATCCTTCTTGTCCGGAGCTGTTTTCTTCTTTACCTCAATGGGATAGATATTATTGCCCTCCACCAGCAGGAAGTCCACCTCTGCCATATCCGAATTGCGGAAGAAATATATCTCCGGCTGACGGCCTGCATTCAGATATGACTTCATTATCTCCATGAAGACATAGTTCTCATAGATATTTCCTGCCGCATTTCCCTCAGCCAGCACCTCAGGCGTACTCCACTTGCAAAGGTAGCATACCAGCCCGGTATCAGCAAAGTAAATCTTCGGTGTCTTCACCATTCGCTTATTGATATTCACGAAATATGGCTGCAGGATAAAAATAATCCCCGAAGCCTCCAAAATCGACAGCCAATTCTGCGCTGTCCTGATATTGATATCCGACTCCCTGGCCACTGACTGCAGATTCAGCAGCTCCCCGGTTCTCGCCGCCAGAGCCGTCAGGAATTTGGCAAAGGACAGCATACTCCCCACTTGACCCAGCTGATGAACATCTCGCTCGATGTATGATGTTACATATGCGCCCCAGAAATCTTCCCAGCCTATATTCTCATTGCTGTACAGCTCCGGCATACTGCCCCGGTGAATCCTGCTCCACAAATCCGCAAGCGGCTGGCGCTGCACAGTCCTCCGCTCTCTGATGTACTCCTTCGTCGGCAAAAAAGGCTTGTCAAAGTCCTCCCCCCGAAGCTCGCGAGCCGACAATCCCACCATCTCCAGCGGGAACACCCGACCGGCCAAGCTCTCGGATACCCCCTGCATAAGACTGTACCGCTGTGATCCCGTTATAAAATACATCCCCGCCTGACGACTTTTGTCTATTTCATATTTTATCGACTGAAAAGCCCCCGGCGCCCGCTGTATCTCATCGAGAACGATCGGCGTCCCCTGCAGCTCCAAAAAATCCTGCGGGTCATTTGCCAGCGCATTGTGGACACCGATATTATCCAAAGTAAAATAGGGCGTATCCGGCAGAATTTTCTTCAGCACCGTACTCTTGCCCACCTGCCGCGCGCCAGTGATCAGCACCGCTGGAAAAGCCTTGCCAAGACGCAAAATCGTCCGGCTTATATGCCTTTCTATGTACATACCATCGCCCTCTTTCTGTTAATCTTATACTGCAATACTATTTTAACAGGAGTTTTTCTCATTGACAAGCTATTTTATCTATACCGATTAACGCATTTTCATAAAATACATTGTATATTTTACCAGGATTGCGCTACATTCAATGTCAGTATGTATTCCACCCACAAAAAACACCGCCTCAGTGAACAGCTCCCTGTCAAGTAGACCACTGAAATAACTAAAAACTTTCTAGGGTGTCTCCCAAAAGGAGACGCCCTTTTTCTATGCGGCAAATTTCGCCTTGAATTTTGCAATCCTGGGATTGAAAGGAATAGGATATTGTTCAGGATTATCTGTGTTAAGGGCCGCGGTGCGTACCTGCATCGGGGTCTGACCGTGGAAGCGTTCCTGAAGACGCTCCTCGTTGTAAAAGTGTATATACTTTACTATGGCAGCCTGTAAATCACTTCTGCTCGTAAAGGTTTGCAGTTTATACATCTCTGCCTTCAATATTCCCCAAAAGCCTTCAATCGGGCCATTGTCTATACAGTGTCCTACTCTCGACATGGATTGTGTCATACCGTTTTCCTGCAACTTGTATTTGAACGATTTACTCGTGTATTGGAATCCTCTGTCACTGTGAAATATAGGCGTTGCTCCCGGGTTTAAGGCTATAGCCTTATCAAAGGTTCTAAAGACAAGATTGTTATCATTTCTTGCTGAGATTACATACGAAACTATGGAACGGTCATAGAGGTCAATAATAGCGCTTAGATACAGCTTCTTTACGGCCTTTCCTTCGTACCACTTGAACTCTGTTACATCCGTCGCCCATTTCTCATTCGGTTTATCTGCGAGGAAGTTTCTCTTCAATATGTTTTCTGCAGTTTCTGTACCTGAACGTCTGGTATATTGCTTGCCCTTTTTACGTATAACAGACTGGATTTTCATGGCTCTCATTATCCGGCGTATCCTTTTGCGGTTGTAGGCTGTGCCGTTGTAGTGGTTTATAAAGAGTGTCATGCGTCTGTAGCCTAGTATGTGGTTCAGGCGGTCATCGTATTCCTGCACAAGCTGAGCTATCTCTAGGTTCTCACTTTCGGAGGCAGGAACTTCTCTTCCAAGCCATTTGAAATATCCGGAACGGGAGATGTTCATCAGTCTGCACATATGACGGATGCTCCATCCTTTTGTTTCGTGGTATTCCTTTATTGCAATATGCTTAGTTTCGAGTCTCTGCTTTGTAATCCTCACCTGCCTTCCAATTCCTTCACTTTTTTTAATAAGGCATTTAGCATATTCCTCTCTTCAAGCTGACGCTTTAGTCGGAGATTCTCTCTGCGTAGTCTTTCAAGTTCATCTACTTCATCATCTGACTTCCTGTGTCCGCGTCTGTCAACAAGCCCAGCTTCACCATCTTTACGATATTTCCTCATCCAGTCATAGACCTGGCTGTAGGATACATCGTAAGTCTTTGCCGTTCCTTTGTAGTCATTGCCATGGGTTATACAGTATTCTACGATTTCTTTTCGTTCTTCAATAGTTGTCTTTCGTCTTGCTGATGCCATATAGATCTCCTTTTCCGGGATGTAATCTTTGAGCTCCATATTGGCATTATACTTCTTTATCCAGCCTGCGAGAATAGAAGGACTTGGTATTCCTTTTATAGCTGCAATTTGACGGATACTTCCTTTGCCGGAAATTACAGCTTCCACACAGTCAAGTTTAAAAGCGCTGCTGTAAGACTTGTTTCGTTTACTCGATATAAGACCCTCTTCTCCCTGATTTTTATAAATACCAACCCAGAAACGCAAGGTGGATTCGTCAATTCCACATTCATATGCAAGCGAATGATAGTTTCCTTCGCCGTTGAGATACCTCCTTACTAATTTTAATTTTTCCTTCGCAGAGAATCTTGATTTTGACATGAAAATACCCCCAAAGTAGATTTGGATATTTCCATGGTCTACTTTAGGGGTAGCATATCACAGCGAGCCGAAGCGGTGTTTTTTTATTTCCACTCTTTTGCCTTACGGATAGCATCCAGTTCCTCACCGGTAAGGGTATAGGTGCTGGCACCGTTCTTTATCGGCTTCACATAGCTGCGGGAATCCTCCCGTCCGAAGATACTGGAGAACACGATACCATCATTGTTCTGGTCCAGCAGCGCTACGGCGTAGCTCAGGTCGCTGCAGGTACCGGCGAAGGCGGAGAAGCGGACAACACCGATTCTGTTCACCGAGATATTCAGCAGGTCGGAGAGCCGTTTCAGCTCTGCCTTTATCTCCGCATTTTCCGCTGCTACCCTGTCGGTCTTGGCAATGTGAGCCAGCAGCATCGTCTCAAAGTCCTTGCCGGTCTGCTCGCCGGTCATCATCTGACGATAACGCTTCTTCAGTCCCGACAGAGATACCTGCAAGCAGATATTCCAGATGAGCAGCACAGCTGACAGCCCTGCCAGTCCCATCACAATGTTCTTCATATTAGCTGTTATGGGATCCACGATTATAAATCTCCCTTCAGATGGTAAACTTCCGGCTGGCGGCCCGGAGAGCTTCCTTCTTGCTCTCTACATCACTCTCGTGACGGTCGCCAAGGATCCCCAGTACCCGCTCAAGCTCCTCCCGGGAGGATACCTCTATCTCAATGCGGCTCTTTTTCTGGCCAAGCTTGATGTGAGCGACAGTCCCCAGATAGAGCTTCAGCTTGTCCTCGCTCTCCCGCAGGAATATCTCATCGGCTCCCGCCAGACTTCCGTCAGACTTCTCCGGCTTTCCTTCCTGCTTTTCCTGAGCGGCGATACGGGCACAAAGTGCCTCGGCAGCTCTGGCGGACAAGCCCTTTGCCATGATTTCCCTGGCCGCAGTTACGCGATTTTCCTCTTTGGCGATAGCCAAAATCGGCCTTGCATTGCCTACGGTGAGAGCACCGCTCTCCAATGCCTCAATGGCAACCTGCGGCAGCTCCAGCAGACGGACGAGATTGGCGATAAGGGAACGGCCCCGGCCTACCCGGGTAGCCAGCTTCTCCTGAGTAAGCCCGTATGTCTCCATGAGGGTCACATAGGCCTTTGCTTCTTCAATTGGGGTCAGGTCACGGCGCTGGATGTTCTCGATGAGAGCGACCTCGCTCATCTCCGCATCACCGTATTCCTTGATGATGGCCGGGACGGTTTTCAGCCCTGCCATCTTCGCAGCCCGGCAGCGGCGCTCACCGGCTACCAGCTCGTACCTGTCATCCTCCAGCTTCCGGAGAATAACCGGAGTGACTACTCCGTGAAGCATCACCGATGCTGCCAGCTCCTTCATCGCCCCTTCCTCGAAGGTCTTTCGAGGCTGGTCCTTGGCGGCAACGATTTTATCCAGCTCTATTTCCAGCGGTGTCCCCACCGCAGTTGGCTGCTCCAACCTCTGGGGAGCAGCTTCTTTTTTATTGCCAAACAATGCGTCCAGACCCTTGCCCAGACCGTGTTTCTTACTTGCCACGGTTTATAACCTCCTCGGCCAGCAGGACATAAGCCTCGCTGCCCTTATTTGACGGATCGTGTACCAGCACCGGCATCCCGAAGCTGGGTGCTTCGGCGATACGGACGGAGCGGGGGATGACTGTATCGTATACCACATCCGGGTACAGCGCCCGGACGCCTTCGGCTACATCGGTGGTAAGCTTCGCCCGGCTGTCGTACATAGTCAGCAGGATGCCCTCCACCTTTATCCGTGGATTGAGGAACTTCCTTACATTCTCGTTGATAGTCCGCACCAGCAGGGACAGACCCTCTACGGCGTAGTACTCGCACTGCAGCGGCACCAGCACGCCGTCAGCGGCAGTGAGGGCGTTGACCGCTACCATGCCCAGCGAGGGCGGGCAATCAATGAGGACGAAATTGTATTTTTCCTGCGCCTTTTCAATGCTGTCCCGCAGAAGGACGAACCGATTCTCCTCCGGCAGCTTCGCCAGCTCCACTTCGGCACCGGCCATGTTACGGCTGCCGGCTATAATGTCGAAATCATAGCGGGTATTGAGAACAGCCTCGGCAAAGGTCACATCTCCGCTCATCAGGTCGTAGATGGATGCCTTCACGCTGTCGTGGCTGAAGCCCGCACCGCTGGTGGCATTGCACTGGGAATCGCAGTCGATGAGCAGCACCTTCTGCCCCAATCGACCGAGGGCACAGGCCAGATTCACCGCCGTGGTGGTCTTGCCTACACCGCCCTTCTGATTGACGATGGCAATGATATGACAGCCCTGCACCTGCGGCATGGCAATAATCTTTCGCATCGGCTTCTTTGCTGTTTTCTTTTTAGCGGCAGCCTTTGGCTTTACTGCCGACCTGTTTGCAGGCTTCGTCGCCTCTGTTCTATCAGTCTGAGCCATGATATTTCTTCCTGTCCGTCATGTGGGTAAAATCAAAATTATCCTTATTATTTTATCACAAATTATATAATTGTAGGAAGTTATTTGAAAATTTTGTCTGAGCCTCCCCCATAGTCCGCCCTTTCCAGATGCGGTGGTGGGTTCGTCCTGTCGGTGCTTAATCTATTCTGTACAGGCGCAGTCAATGTAGATTTCTCTATCACACAGTCTCTCTAAACAAATCATCTAACACAATGGTCTTCACAAAAGCTCCGCTGTGTTCATTGTCTATCAGACCAAAGGTAGTTATCAGCGTACTGTGGACAGCCATCTTCGGCGACACCAGCTCCGCAAGCAGGGCTTGTCTTCGCAATATTTTGGCATAATAATCCTTGTCGACCTTAAAAGGGCCGCTGTAATACTTTATTTCGCACATATTGATAACATTATCATTTCTCGTGATAAGCAAATCTATCTGCGTGCCTTCTGTATCATCTTCTTTTTTTGACCAGGCGCTTTCTTCTGAAATGACGGCAGGTATCCCCAGGGCAGTCTTAATCTGTTCGATATGGTTGAAGCACACATTTTCGAATGCATATCCTCTCCAAGCTGAAACAGACGCCGCTGTGGTATTTTGCTGCCAATATTTTTCGCTGACCTTTTTCTGTTTTTTTAAAAAGTGCAGGTAAAAGATACAAAAGGGATCTATGAGCTTATAGTGTTCTTCCCTCTTGCCAAAGCCAAAGGGTACATACTTTATGACAAAATCGCTCGATATCAACGCGTTCAAATTACTTGATAATCGCCCGCCGTCTGTTATCTTCAATCTGTTTACGATTTCTCTTCTTGTATACCCTGCATTCCTTGTATAGAGGAGCTGCACGATACTCTTGACCGCTTCCGGGGCAACGAAGACAGAGGCAAACAGCCTGTCATATTCCTCACGAAGTACTGCATTTCTCTTAAAAAATAAATTGTCTACATTTTGTGCAAAACTCATTTCCGGATTAACATATCCCATATAATACGGGATACCGCCAAAAATCATATAGCTTTGAGCGATATCATATCTGGACATGTTCACCTGGTTTCTCTTGTACAAAGCCTCACATTCGTTCAATTTGAACGGGGCCAGCTTTATTTCATAGGTCACCCTGTTGTACAGACCGCCGTGATTATTCAGCAGCTTGTCCTGAATCCACGAATTAGCACTTCCGCAGACTATTACCATAAGATTTTTTCTATGACAACCCCAGGTATTCCAAAATGCTTCAAAGGCTCTGATAAAACCAGACTTCGGTGTATCAAGCCATGGCAGCTCATCAAGAAACACGACCTGCCTTTCCCCATTATCTCTGCCTTGCAAAAACTTTTCCAAAAGCAAAAACGCATCCAGCCAGCTTTTTGGTTTCTCACACTTCTCCATTCCCTGGACATCAAGGGAATTATAGAAGTGTTCCAGCTGCAGGGACAACAGACCTCTCGCATTTTCACCGGCCGGAGAAAGTCCCGCATGTCTAAAGGTTATCCGATCGCCAAAGGTTTCATCCACAAGATAGGTTTTTCCCACGCGTCTTCTGCCATATATTGCAACCAGTTCAGCCTTTTTTCCATTGTATAAACGATTTAATTCTTTGACTTCCTGTTTTCTTCCTATCATCGAATCGCTCCCAAAGTGGCGGTGAATGCATTTTTCTACCTATTCACCGCCGTTTTGTTTAATATAGCAAATAACAAAGCGGCGGTCAACAGGTTTTCCGCCCTGTTCACCGCCGCTTTCGTAGCCAGCCCTGACACATCCAGCCTCCCATTGAGGGGAGGTGGTCGAGCGCAGCGAGGCCGGAGGGGTGGGCAATGTTATCGCATGTCCTACAGATGGTTTGATGTAGCAAGCCCCTACAGTGTGGCATTTCACCGATATCCCTCGCAGGCGGACCGATGGGAAAGCTCCGTTTGCTGTCACCACTCAGTCGCCTTCGGCGCCAGCTCCCCTAAAGGGGAGCCTTTTCTCAGCTTTTAACACTGCGCAGATAAGCGAATGAAGGCGCATTTTCGTCAGGCACTATTCATGAGATAGTCTAATTCAGAAGTTTCACACCGGCACCGCCAGCTGGCTCGTCCCTCTATCCTCGAAGGAAATCCTTCCATTCAGCAAATCCGTCAGCTCCCCTATGAGAGCGTCCTTCCCTTCCGGCTCGATGAGCAGCTCCGCCGTCACATCAGCGGCGTAGGCGGTATCCGTTATCCGCAGCTCCTTCTTCCGGAAGAAATTCTCCAGCGTACCGTAGAGATTGTAGTCGCAGGTGACAGCCAGCCGGCTGTACTCACCCACCGACAGCTTCTGTGCCTCATTGATGGCCAGCACCGCCGTATCGCCGTAGGCCCGCACCAGACCCGCCGCCCCCAGCTTGATACCGCCGAAGTACCTGGTCACTACACAGGCCACATTGGTAAGACCGTTCTTCCCCAGCACCGACAGGATAGGCTGCCCGGCGGTTCCCCCCGGCTCACCATCGTCGCTGGACTTCTGCTTGTCTCCCGCCGGTGTCAGGATGTACGCCGACGGGTTGTGACGGGCATCGTGAAACTCCTTCTTCACGGCGGTCACAAATTCCCTCGCTGCCTCCTCCGTGTCCACCGGAGCAAGGCTCGCGATGAACCGGGAACGCTTGATGACTATCTCCGCCCGCACCGGAGCGGCTATGGTAATGTATGCCATAATTCCCTCTATTTGTTAATAAGATTGACTTCAATTAAATTTAGCATATAACAGATTCCCCTGCAACAAAAAATCTCCCGCTCATCTTTAAATGAACGGGAGATACTGTCAGGCTGCCTTTTGAAAATCCAGCACGGAAACCTCCTGCGTTAGATTCTTTGAGGTCTTTCCCCGGCAGAACATCCAAAAATCAGACAACTGGAATGGGGAAAATCCTCCGGACAAGCTTCGATGATTTCTCCGTTTCTTACACAGGATTTCGCAGCTTCTCGCGATATATCACGCTCACCCATCCGTTCAAGGCAATGAGCCGACCAGCGGAAAGAGCCGGACTCCAGCAGCTGCCGCAGCATTGTTATATCCATAGCCCCACCTCATTATACAACATCATGATAAAATATTATACCCTTCGTTTACCGACCGCTCTCTGCCACAAAGATCTCCCTCAGCCGGGAGACCTCCTTCTCCGTAAAAAGAGCCGTGGGCATCAACAGAACGGAAATTTCCCTTAGCCGCCGGCTCATGACCTCCTGGTCAATGTCCTCCTCCGACCGGCAGTAGTTTCCCGCCGCCCGGCTGGTTTCCTGTATCATCAGCCGCAAATCCTTCGCGTAGTCCGCCGTCCGGTGATAGATGACCGCCGTCAGGTCGTAGGCCTCGCCCTCCAGCTCCACCGGCGGCTTCTCCCGGCGGATATCCCGCTCGGTCTCCGCCATCTGAGCCGTCAGCTCCTCAAATCTCCCGTAGGCAGCCTCCACACCGATCTCTTCGGCAGCGAACTGCCGCTGTATGAGAAGATAGCTCTGCCACACTCTGTCCAGCTGCAGCAGATGCTCCTGATGGATATCGTACCACTCGGCGAATACTCCGCTTTGCCGGCTCGCAGCATCATCCATAGCCTGAATGGCCGTCCGGCTCAGAGTCTTTTCGGCCTCCGTGCCGATGTACTGCAGCAGAAAACCAATCCCCACCAGCAGGCAAAGCAAAGCCGCCAGCCGGGTATACCGTACGCGGCGGCGCTTGCCGAATCGCCGGGAGCTGTCGATTATCTTTATCGAAGACATGATCATCTCTCCTGTAAATTGCAATCAACAATACTCTACCACAGCCAGCTCCCTGCCGCAATATGTGTCAGTGAGAACCGTCCCCGGCGACACACGGCGGCACATGTGTCAGGGAGAACCGTCCCCGGCGGCACACTCTGGAGAGCTTCCCTGGGCTGTAAATGTTGATTTTGTCCCACAAGAATGCTAAAATTAGTATAATTAGGGAGAGATGTGTCCTCTGCACGGAAAACGAAGCTGCTCCCCAACTTGTGAGGATATTATGAAAGACCTGAATGATAGGCAGACTGCGGTGCTGGTCGTAGTCAGCATACTTATAAATCTTGTGGGCAAATATACTGCCTATGCCCTTGGCCTG
>JAFNYY010000018.1 GCA_017383125.1 Schwartzia sp. (in: firmicutes) | reverse complement strand
TGAGACGGACGATGCCGAATTCAGCGCTGTCGCTGGCCAGCATGGTATAAATGTTAATATCAGCCTTGGCGAGGATGGCGGTGATTTTGGAGAGGCCACCCTGATTGTTTTCGGTGAAGAGAGAAACCTGATTGAGCATGGAAAATCCTCCTTAAGATTTGCAATACAATGAAGTCATTTTACCACAGATTTCGGTTTTTGTCTTTCCTTTTTTGTTTTTGATTTTGGCGGGGATGAAATTTTGCGAAGTGTAGTAATAAATAATTATTTGGGACTCGACATAGCGGTATGTGAATGTTACACTAGGCAAAGTAGCCGTTGGTCTCAGGGGAGGATACTGAGTATGGGGCATTATTAGCAGATAAGTCCCAGTCAATTATTGAAGTGATGACATAGTTTACGGAGAGGGGGTGCCGAAATGATTCACGATATTATTCAGGGAAATTTTTTAACCTTTATTGTCACCGCGTTTATTGCAACCTTCGTTGCTATTGATCATGGCTTTGACCGGCCTACAAGACGGATTTTTGGCGTCTCCATTACCCTGGTTGTTTTGCTTATGGCTGCTGGTGTTGTCGGAGAGTATTATAAGGATAGCGGCTTTTCTTTAGTTTTAGGACTGAGTGCAGCCACGGAACGAGCTGTCCGTCCGGCAACGATTCTTGCTCTGATTCTCACGATGCTCAGAGAAGAAAAGAGACCTCGGCTGAAATGGCTTTTGTCGGCACCGATTATTGTTAACTGGATACTGTCATTCCTTAGTATATGGAATGGCTGGTATTTCTATTATGATGAAGCGATGGTTCGTCGCTTGGGGCCACTGGGGCTTGTTCCATTTGTAATGAGCGGCGTATACATGGTGCTGGTCATCGTTCTAGCACTGAAAGCGACCAGGCGGCTCCGGGAGGACAATGAGTGGATATTGGCGATTTTTATCGCCCTATCCAGCACGATTGCGACAATAGCCGAGGCAGTGTTTAAGTATAAATACATGCTGACCGGTACTATTGCCGTAGCCAACTGTGCCTATTATATGTATATCCATGTTCAGGTTTATAAGCGTGACTCCCTTACCCGATTGCTGAACAGGCACAATCTCGAATTTGATATAAATGATTTGGGTAGCTCATCCTATGTCTGTACCTTTATTGATGTTGATGATTTCAAGCAGATAAATGACAGGTACGGCCATGAGGCAGGGGATGATGCCCTTGTTCTGGTAGCCAGATATCTGGAAAAGTACAAGCCGGAGGACGGTCGTGTCTACCGCTACGGCGGTGATGAATTTGTGGTCATTACTCCGGGCAAAAGCCGGACGAGGGTAGACGGGATGATTACCAGCGTCATGAAAAAACTGGAGGAATACGGTATGAGTATATCCTTCGGCCTGGCTGTCCGGTCACAGGGAGAGTCCTTTGATGAGGTATGTGACCGGGCGGATAGGGATATGTATGACAACAAGCGGAAGTATAAGCACATTCGCCGACGGCGCATGACGGACAGCTGTATAAACAAATTAAGAAAAGGTCGCCGATAATTCGGCGAACTTTTTGCGTGGGTGCGGTTTGCCTTTAGGCTTTAGTGCTGTTTCTGTACTCCGGCACCGGGACCATCCTCGGCCACGGCAACACCGGCATCGGCGAAGGTACGCATATCGTTTATCATGTGGAGGGTGGCTTCTGCAAGGGTGATGCCGAGTGCGGCGACAAGGCCGCCGGGACAGTCGACATCCAGCTTGAGAAGCTCCGGCTGTACATGAAGCAGATACGGG
>JAFNYY010000017.1 GCA_017383125.1 Schwartzia sp. (in: firmicutes) | reverse complement strand
TCTTACTTCTCCAGTCGCTCCAATGCCCGGTGAGCAATGTCATGGCGGTAGTAGGCATCCTTGAAGGAAATCTTGCCGACGCCCTCATAGGCCTTGGCTGTAGCCGACTTGATGTCAGCTGCCCGACCGACCACGCCAAGCACACGACCGCCGTTGGTGACCTTTACGCCATCCTTCATAGCCGTACCGGCCTCACAGACATTGCAGCCGATTGCTTTAGCCTCGTCAAGGCCGGTGATGGCGTCACCCTTGTCATAGCTGCCGGGATAACCCTTGGCTGCCATTACAACACAGACTGCAGCATCAGAGGACCACTTCACTTCGGTCTCTGCCAGCTTGCCATCAACACAGGCAAGCATTACCTCTACAAGGTCGCTGTCCAGCAGCGGCAGGACAACCTGAGTCTCCGGATCGCCGAAACGGCAGTTGAACTCGATGACCTTCGGGCCGTTCTTGGTAATCATAAGACCGGCGTAGAGACATCCCTTATAGGGCTTACCCTCTTTCTTCATACCGGCAATCATGGGGTCGAGAACTTCTTTCTGTACCCGCTCCATGACCTCCGGGGTAACAACCGGAGCCGGTGCATAGGTACCCATACCGCCGGTATTAGGCCCCTTGTCGCCATCATAAATGCACTTGTGGTCCTGAGACGGAATCATTGCCTTGATGGTCTCACCATCGGTGAACGCCAGCACGCTGGCTTCCTCGCCTTCGAGGAATTCTTCCATGACGACTCTTGCTCCGGCCTCGCCGAAGGTCTTGTCCTCCAGCATAGAGGTGATGGCATCCAGTGCCTCATCAACAGTCTGAGCAACCACTACACCCTTGCCGGCAGCCAGTCCGTCAGCCTTGACAACGATAGGCGCACCCATCTGACGGACATAAACCCGGGCCCGGGCAGCATCGTTGAAAACCTCACAGTGGGCAGTGGGGATATTGTAGCGGCTCATGATCTTCTTGGCGAACACCTTAGAGCCTTCCAGCTCTGCAGCCGCCTTGGACGGGCCAAATACCTTCACGCCGCCGGCCGTCAGCACATCGGCCACACCTTCTGTAAGAGGCAGCTCCGGCCCGACGACTACGAGTCCGATTTCTTTTTCTTTGGCGAGCTTCAGGATAGCCTCGCCATCGGTAATGGAAATGCCCTCAATATTCTCAGCAATTTCCCCAATACCGGGATTGCCCGGCAAAGCAAAGAGCTTGTCACAGAGAGGACTGGCAGTAAGCTTCAGGGCCAGAGCATGCTCGCGGCCGCCGCTGCCGATTAACAAAATATTCATTGTAACTCCTTATTTCTCAACCTGTCCGGCAAGATAAGCCTGAATAGCATTGTCATAATCTGCAGTATGAGCGAAGGCTTCCTGCGCGAGGGTCATTCGCAGCAGGCCGCTGGTAACGCCGTCGGTCAGAATAGCATTGGCCACCTCATCGTAGCGCTTCGGATTGGTAACAACGGTGACAAAGCGGAAATTCTTGGCTGCTGCACGAATCATAGCCGGGCCGCCAATATCGATATTTTCGATAGCATCGGAAAGGGTGACATCCGGCTTTGCGATAGTTTCCTTGAAGGGATAAAGGTTTACAACCACCAGATCAATACCGGTGATGTTGTGTTCCTTCATGGCAGCAACATGAGTAGGATTGTCACGGACAGCAAGAATACCGCCGTGAATATAGGGATTAAGGGTCTTTACCCGGCCGTCCATAATCTCCGGGAAGCCGGTGACATCACTTACATACATAACAGGAATGCCTGCCTCCTTGAGGGCACGCATGGTGCCGCCGGTGGAGACAATTTCAATTCCGGCGGCGTGAAGCTTTTTGGCAAATTCCACAATACCGGTCTTGTCGGAAACACTGATAAGCGCTCGTTTGATTTTCATGTTCAACCCTGCCTTTTCAGATTTTGTTTTTCGAACCGCTTAACCAAGTCTGACCAAAATCGTCCTCACTCGGTTTAAGCGGATTTATACTAAGTTAAAATGCCTCAAGATGAATTATTTCGCAATCCTGACACAACGGCCCTCAATAGTGAGCTTACCGGCCAGGAACAGCTCTATGGCACGAGGATACAGCTTATGCTCCTGTACAAGTACTCTGGCTCCAAGGCTATCCTCGTCGTCCCCCTCCTCAACAGGCACCGCAGCCTGAAGAATGATGGGGCCTGCATCCATATCCTCTACGACGAAATGGATGGTGCAGCCTGATACCTTTGCTCCGTAGGCAATGGCATCACGATGGGCATGCGCTCCCTTGAAGGAAGGCAGCAGTGCCGGGTGGATATTCATAATCCTTCCCTCATAGGCACGGATAAACTCAGCCGTCAAAAGGCGCATAAAGCCTGCCAGACATATGAGAGTGACACCGTATTTCTTCAGCTCAACCAAAAGTGCGGCATCGAATTCCTCGCGGGTGGCATACTGCTTTCTGTCCACACAGACTGCTGGTATGTTTGCCTTCTCCGCACGCTCCAGTGCCATCACGCCAGGCTTATCGGTGATAACGACGCCGATAGGAGCCTTTATCTGACCGGAAGCAACTGCATCAATGATGGACTGAAGATTTGTCCCACGGCCGGAGCAAAGAACTCCGAGAATCTCCCCCGCCATCAGGCGAATACTCCGCCGGTCATAGTGACCTCATGCTCACCTTTGGTTACCTTGCCGATTACGAAGGATTTCTCTCCGCGGGCGGCTAGGTCAGCCTGTACAGCATCAGCCTGCTCAGCAGGAACGATGACAATCATGCCGATACCCATGTTGAAGGTACGATACATTTCCCGCGGTGCTACATTGCCCCACTTGGACAGGAGACCGAAGATAGCAGGCACTTCCCAAGCAGCTGCGTCGATGGTGCAGCCCATATCATCCGGGAGAGCACGGGGAATATTTTCATAGAAGCCGCCGCCGGTGATGTGCGCCATCCCGTGGATATCGAACTTCTCAACCAGCGGAAGGACAACAGCCGGATAGAGGCGGGTCGGGGTCAGGAGAGCGTCACCGATGGTCTTACCCAACTCATCGATGTACTCATCACCCTTCATACCCTTTACTTCAAATACTATTTTACGAACCAGCGAATAGCCGTTGGAATGAACGCCGGTAGAAGGAAGACCGAGAATGACGTCACCTTCCTTTACCATGCTGCTATTTATCATCTTGGACTTCTCGACGCAGCCTACAGCAAAACCGGCAATATCATATTCATCCTCAGGATAGAAGCCGTTCATCTCGGCAGTTTCGCCGCCGATAAGTGCACAGCCGGACTCCTTGCAGGCACCGGCAACGCCCTTTACGATTTCAGCTACAGCTTCCGGATCAAGCTTGCCTACTGCAAGATAGTCGAGGAAGAACAGGGGCTCCGCACCCTGAACAACGATATCGTTTACACACATGGCTACGGCATCCTGGCCGATGGTGTCATGCTTGTTCAGGAGGAATGCCAGCTTCAGCTTGGTGCCTACGCCGTCGGTACCGGAAATCAGTACCGGCTCCTTATACTTTGCCACATTCAGAGCAAAAAGTCCTCCAAAGCCGCCGAGGTCTCCCATGACCTCCGGGCGATAGGTTGCTTTTACGCAATCCTTGATGAGAGTGACGGAACGATTGCCTGCATCAATATCTACGCCTGCATCAGCGTATGTCAACTGCTTTTCCATAGTTCACCTCTTAATTACACCTGAGCGGCGACGCGGGCAGACTTCACTGCCACTTCATCAGCCAGCTTCTGACGATATGCTTTCATCTTTTCGGCAAGCTCGGTATCGCCAACGGCAAGAATCTGCGCCGCAAAAATAGCTGCATTCTTTGCCCCGTTGATAGCCATGGTTGCCACCGGAATACCGGAAGGCATCTGGACGGTTGCCAGCAGTGCATCAAGACCGTTCATGGGCGAAGCATTGATGGGAATACCGATAACCGGCTTCGTAGTGTAGGAAGCAATAACGCCGCCGAGATGAGCGGCTGCACCGGCAGCTGCAATAAAGAGGGAAATCCCCTTATCATCTGCGGATTCTACAAACTCCTTTACCCGACCGGGGGTACGATGGGCCGAAGCCACCTCAACGACAGGCTCAATGCCAAATTCCTTCAGCATATCTGCTGCCGGTTTTACAATGGGCCAGTCGGAATCGCTGCCCATAATGATTGCCACTTTCATGGGGTCATCTCCTAGTTCATTCATTTTACAATGAGCAAAATTCTCCGCTTTTAATAATAAAGGAAACCCTGCCCAATGTCAAACAAAACACCATCCAAAAGCTTTCAAATAATATCTGGTAGAAACACGCTCTCGCTTGATAATTAACACAGCAGTACCAGGCTCTGGCTACGCATACCTGCGATGCTGATCAGCGGTTTTCTTACAGACATTATCTGCTAAGTCTTTACATAAAGAATGGGCTATGAAAACGGAAAACCGTTTTCATAGCCCTAGATCATTTCATATTTTTATCTCTTGAGAATCTCGATGATTGCCTCACCGATTTCATCGGTCTTAGCAGTACCGCCGAGGTCCGGAGTAAGGGTCTTCTTCTCTACGAGGAGAGTCTCAATGGCGTCGATAATCTTCTGACCCCAGTCATTCATTCCCCAGTGGTCAAGCATCTGAGCGATAGACCAGATTGATGCCAGAGGATTGGAAATCATCTGACCGGCAATGTCCGGAGCAGAGCCATGGATAGGCTCGAACATGGAGGGATACTTGCCCTCCGGATTCAGGTTTGCACCCGCAGCGAGACCCATGCCGCCGGCAATGGCCGCGCCAAGATCGGTGAGGATATCGCCGAAAAGGTTGGAAGCAACAACAATCTGGAAGCGCTTCGGATCCTTTACGAAGAACATGCTGGCTGCATCAACAAGGAGGGTGCTGGTCTTGACTTCAGGATACTCCTGACCGACTTCCTTGAAAATCTGATCCCAAAATACCATGGAGTAGCCGAGAGCGTTGCCCTTGGAAATACTAGTAAGGGTCTTGCCCTCCTTCTTGGCCAGCTCGTAGGCATAGCGGATGACGCGCTCAGTACCCTTGCGGGAGAACACGCTGGTCTGGAGGGCCATTTCCTGAGGAGAATCCGGATAGAGGCGGCAGCCAACATTGGCATACTCACCCTCACTGTTCTCACGGACAACCACCATGTCGATGTCCTCAATGCCAACGCCGGTGAGCGGACAGGGAGCGCCCTTCAGGAGCTTTACAGGACGAAGGTTGATGTACTGGTCAAATCCCTTGCGGAGCTTCAGCAGCAATCCGCCGAGGGAAATATTATCCGGAACACCGGGATAGCCGACAGCGCCGAGATAGATTGCGTCAACATCCTTCAGAATATCCAGTGCATTTTCCGGCATCATTTCGCCGGTCTTGAGATAATACTCGCAGCCCCAGGGGTAATCGTCATACTCTACCTGAAAGCCTGCCATATCGGCAACAGCGGTGAGAACCTTCTTGCCCTCCGCAAGGACCTCAGGGCCAATTCCATCGCCGGGGATAACTGCAACCTTGTACTTTTTCATTGTTTTCCCTCCTGTTTATTATTGACTGAATTACCAGCCGATGAATTCATCAGCGGCAGAGGACAGGACTTAGTCCTTGTCCAGCTCTTTCAGCACAGCTGCCATCTCATCAAGGAAATGACCTTCTACCGTCTCAATCTCTCCCCCATCGCTTGCCTCAGCCAGACGATGGTCAATCGGGAGACGGCCCAGCACCGGTATATCATACTGAGCTACTACATGAGCCAAATGGCTCTCACCGAAAATGTGATGCTCCTTGCCGCAGTCAGGGCAACGGAAATAAGACATATTCTCCACCACACCAAGGATGGGAATCTCCATCATATTCGCCATCTTCACAGCCTTCTCAACAATCATGTTGACAAGATCCTGCGGACTGGTAACAACGATGATACCGTCCACCGGCAGGGACTGGAAAACGGTAAGCGGTACATCACCGGTGCCGGGCGGCATATCAACGAAAAGATAATCAACATCCTCCCAAATGATTTCCTGCCAGAACTGACGGACAACGCCGCTGATGACCGGGCCGCGCCAGACAACAGGATCCGTCTGCTTCGGCAGCAGCAGATTCATGGACATAATATCAATGCCACCGTCACTCTTCAGCGGATACGCACCGACCGCATTTCCCCGAATCTCCCCCTTCACGCCAAACATCCTGGGAATGGAGGGGCCGGTAATATCGGCATCAAGAATACCTGCGTTATAGCCGGCTCTGCTCATCTCTACAGCCGCTAATGCAGTAACCATCGACTTGCCGACGCCGCCCTTGCCGCTCATGACAGCAATTACATGCTTTACCTTTGACAGCTCATTTGGTGCCAGCACCGGCGGTTCACCACAGCCGGCCTGACCGTTATTCTCTCCGCAGACATTCTCCTGCGGTGCCTTGCGAGACGGGCAATCGGTACCGCAGCTGCTGCAGTCAAAATCACAGCTTTCGCTCATTATATTCTCTCCTTTGCGAATGAACTCCATACTTATGGCTTGATTTTATCACTTTTCAAGTCACTAATCAAAACAAAATATTGAATACCTTTGCTTCAATATTGTCTTGTCTCCTGTGGTCATTTATTAACCGAAAAAATACAGGCACTGCCATATAGCAGTGCCCAGTTTCGTTTAGTTTGTTTTTTTATCCAGCATATAGCGGCGGATGATTGCGAGGTTCTGGAACACTCTCAGGCCAAAGGCAATGAGCGCCACCATGTACAAGTCCATGCCAAGCTGATCGCCAAGATAGACCAGCACCGCTGCCAGCAATGCATTTACCACGAAGCCGGAGAGAAAGATGGTGTTGTCAAATTTCCCGTCCATATCAGCACGAATACCGCCGAACACAGAATCAAGGGCGGCAATCAGCGCTACGGAGAAAAGTCTGGAATAGGCTACAGGTATATCCAGCGGGCATATCATGCCCAGCAGGATTCCCACGGAAAGACCAACGATGGAAATAATCATTGCGCATTACCTCCCGCAGTCTTTCCTGCACCCTTTGCTTTCGTCAGCTCTTCCTTGGGTACCGGCTTAGCATGACGGAAGGGAGACGGGCCATTAAAGGGAGGAACCTGTACTGAGGTCCGGGGGCTGATTGCCATCTGAATCCCCCATACCTTCAGGGTGTCAACAACGCCGCCGCGCATCTTCAGTGCATTTTCCAGTGTACCGGAGTCACCGATGGCGATTATTTCAAACGGTGCTGCCGAGCGGACATTGTTTACCGACATCGTAGGTCCGGCGCAGCGAATCTCCGAATTAGCCGTGAGCCGCTGACCGTTCAGAGAGATTGCCTCCGCTCCGGCAGCTCTCAGTTCGTTCACAACTCTCAGAATATCCTCGTCATGGATGACATAGAGATTCATATTTTCTCCGGTCTTAGCCGTCTTTTTACTGTCATCAATGGTAATTACCAGTCCGGGGCCGGTGAGTCCCACCAGTCCGGCAGTCATTTCCAGGTCTGCCACATTGGCTGCCCGGCTTTCCATTTCCTGCCGTTCCGTTACTTCCCGAAGAGCCGCTCTCAGATTGTCGCGCTCTTTTTCTGTATCTATCAGTCGGGCTGACAGCTCCTCGATACGCTGGAAGGGCAGTGACTCTTTCTGTACCAGAGTCGCCCGAAACTGAAGGGTAAGCAGCAGTCCAAGCACCATGGAAACAAAAGCCAGGCCGATGCGGTTCTGATTTTCCGGGTTAATCACATCACCTATTTTATTGAGCATTGGCTTTGTCCCCCTTATCCTTGGAAGGGCTCCGCCGTTCGACCTTTACCGTCTTGTTTGCCTGACTGTCAGCATTCGCCGGCTTAGCCGGTTTCGCTTCAGTACCAGCGGCAGGCTTTGTACCTTCCTCAGGCTTGGTTTCAGGCTTTGCTGCATAATTGGAAGATTCCGCAGTCTTCTCCGTCCCTGCGCTCTGATTTGCTGTCATCGCTCCGCCGGTAAACTGAATCGGTGCCCTGTTACCCGTGCGCAGCTTTACAAATGGAGTCTCAAAGCTCAAATCTATGTACTCCATAGGGTGCTTTGACAGCTTCAGCTCAGCCAAAAAATCCCGGCAAATCTTTGCCTTTTCCTCCGGACGGTCAAGCTTACCAAGACGGATTTCCGTCCTGTCCGGAGTGAGGCACAGAATGTGCTCCGGATCGGAAATATTCACATAAGAAAGGGAAGAAATCGCCTTTGGCCCAAGGAATCCGAGGAAGGAGGCAATCTCTCTTATGGACTCATCCTGCACTCTGTCGCTGATATACAGGTCGTGTACCTTCGCGCCCATCAGCTGAGGTACCGGGAGCTGTGGCGGCATCCGGTACGCTGCCAGTACCAGTCCCTCCCTGTCGATATCAATATATCCGTAATCACAGGGGATATTCAGCACCGGCTGGCGCTCTGTTACCTGAATCATGAGTCCGTTGGGAAGAAGGCGTTTCACCTCCGCCCGCTCAATCCGGAGATCCTTCAGCAGAAGATTTTTCGCACTTTCCGGCGAAACCAAGAGGATATGCTGACCACGATAAACACCGGCCATGCGGCAAACCTCTTCGGCAGTAACATAGCTGTTGCCAACTACTTTTATCTCGTCAAGATTGAAAAGGGGCATATACCGGAACGCGGCGATTGCCAGTGCAGCCAGAACGACAGCCTGCCATACCAGCTTGCGGTGGCTCTTGCGGTGCCGCTGAAATCTTGTTTCATCCTGCTCCCGCGTCGCTTCTTCCTGCTGTGTCCTGTCTGCTTCAGAGATTTTATCACCGTAGATGGAATCCAGCTCCCGCTCGATAATTCGCCAGTCATACACCTTCGTCTTATCACTTATCCCTTTGTCCGACATGGGCCGCCTCCTTTCCTATCTCTCAGTCCAAACCAATGTATCCGCTTCAGACCTCTGTCTGAAAACCTGCCAGCTCCAGCAATCTCTCACAGAGGCTTGTAAAGTCAATTCCAACGGCTACTGCCGCATCGGGAACAAGCGATGTTTCCGTCATACCTGGAACGGTATTGATATCTATGACATAAGGGGTATCACCCTTGCCCAGCATGAAATCTAACCGGGCAATCCCGGAAAGCCCGCAGGCAATAAAGGTACGCTTGGCCAGCTTCTGTACACGCTGGTTCGCTTCCTCACTGATTCTTGCCGGGATTATATGAGTGCTTGCACCCTTCTTGTACTTCGTCTCATAGTCATAGCAGCCGGTAACGGTAGTAATCTCGATAACGGGCAGTACCTCTGCCTTTCCATTGCCGCCCCACACCGCTGCCGTCAGCTCCGGCCCTTCGATAAATTCCTCTACAAGTACCGTCTTGCCGTAGGAAAATGCCATTTCCAGAGCCTCGGACAGTTCCTCTCTGGTAGCTGACCGATAGACACCGATACTGGAACCCTGCTCTGCTGCCTTGACGATGACCGGAAGGGAAAGTCTTCCCTCAACTCGGGCAATCTGCTCTGCCCTATCCTCGTAGGAGAAAAGGGATACCGCCGGCGGCGTCGGAATATCCGCCGCCAAAAGAATCGACTTGGCCGCACACTTATCCATGGTTACAGAGGATGCCAGCACTCCGGAAGAGGTATATGGTATATCCAGACAATCAAGCAGCGCCGCCAGTCTTCCGTCTTCTCCGTATGCACCGTGCATTGCGTTAAAAACAATGGCCGGTCCCTCTGCCGCTATCTGCTGCTGAAAACTCTTAGGCTGAAATTCCAGCCCTACAGCATTGTAGCCTTTTTCCTGCAGCGCCTTTAATATAGCTCCGCCAGAACGGCGGGAAACCTCTGCCTCAGACGAAGGGCCACCCATTACTACGACGATTTTTCCCTGATTCAATGCCATGATTATTTCTCCGCCTCAAGCATTCCCAGCAGCTCTTCGCCGCTGTTTACGATATCTCCTGCACCCATGGTCAGCACCAGATCTCCCGGCTGTACCAGCTTTGCCAGTTCTCCTGCCACTTCTGCACGATCTTCAACATAAATCGGCTTCATATCCGTCTGAGCCAGCACCGAATCATAAATAGTCCTGCCGCTTACTCCCTCGATAGGATCTTCACCGGCGGAGTATATACCGTTCAGAAGCAGGATGTCTGCTCCGCGGAAGGCCACACCAAACTCCTTTGCCAGCAGCTGAGTACGGCTGTAGCGGTGAGGCTGGAAGGCAACGATAAGCCGGCCCGGCTTCGTCTGCTTTGCCGCGGAAATAGTAGAGGCAATCTCCGTCGGATGATGAGCATAGTCATCTACTATCCAAATGCCGTTTACCTTTCCCTTTGTTTCAAACCGGCGCTTCGTTCCATGGAACTCCATGAGGCCGGCTGCAGCCTTTTCAAAGGTAACGCCCAGCTCTCTTGCGACCGCAATAGTTGCCAGTGCGTTGCGTACATTGTGAAGTCCAGGGATAAGGAGCTTTGCTTTGCCAAGCACCTCACCCTTATAGCTCACGGTAAAGGTAGTCTGATCCGCCTCGGTGACGATGTCACTTGCCCGGTAATCACCGTCATTGATTCCGTAGGATACGACTGTCCGGCTTACCTGTCCGGCAATCATCTTCGCTACCTCATTGTCGTAGCAGACAACCACCCGTCCTGCCTTCTCGTCAACAGTCTCCATGAACTTCTTAAATGCCGCCTGAATCCTCTCCACTGTACCGTAATAATCTAGATGGTCATCCTCAACATTTGTTACTACTGCGATATGGGGACGCAGCTTCAGGAAAGAGCCATCACTTTCGTCGGCCTCGGTAACCAGCACATCGCTCTTGCCAAGTCTGGCATTGCTGCCGAAATCACGGACGACGCCGCCGACAATAACCGTGGGATCTACACCGGCTGCCGTAAGGGCAACACCCAGCATAGAGGTTGTCGTTGTCTTGCCGTGGGCACCGGCTACGGCAATGCCTCTAGCCGCATTCAGCAGGAGGGCATTGATATCAGAGCGGTGCAGCTTCTTTATGCCCAGCTTCTCCGCTGCCAGTACCTCCGGATTGTCAGGACGAATGGCTGTAGAAACGACAATAGCATCAACCGCCTTGTCTATCACATTCTCTGCCCGATGTTCAGT
>JAFNYY010000124.1 GCA_017383125.1 Schwartzia sp. (in: firmicutes) | reverse complement strand
TTCCAATCATGTTTTCAAGGATTTTATTCCCTTGAGCTGGCGGATGAGTGTTACTGCTCACCAGCTTCATAAATCCCTCGCTTACATTTTGTGGATAGTGACCGGCCTTCATGTGGGACTTCATTTGGAGGCATGGCTCCGACGGCGTCACAGGTTTTCGGGAGACAGATTACCAGTATTGACAGCGGCCGTCTTTATCAGTGCATTGGGGGTATACAGCTCGATACTTCACCGTATCGGCGATCGTCTGCTCCTGAAGCATATATTTGCTACTCCGGCCTTGAAGGCCGGGCCGCTTGCATATCTGGGCGGCCTGCTGGCTATATTCGGGCTGTATATGGTTGCAGGCTGGCTGCTGCAGATTTGCTTTTCTGTCGGAAAGAAGGCATCACCATGATGGACAAGCTTTTAAACAGACGAAAATTCATCTTTGTGTGCGCTTTGATATTTTATGCCTTGTCCTGCAGAAGGGCGGCGTTCTTTTTCCACAGAGCCAGAATTATTTCGCCGTAGTGATGTATCCGTTCCTTGTGGTAGAGCGCGAACAGGGTGATAGGATTGGGGGCTTCCTGCAGGTCGTATACATAGAGCTTGTGACTCTGCCTGAGATAGCGGGCGATATAGGCAGGCACCACCGACCAGGCCCTTCCTCCAGCAGGAGACTGGACAGAGGCGGCATGATGTTCAGCCATACCTGTGGGCGGACGGCTGTGCCGAACCAGTAATCATGCCACAGCTGGAACTCCGTATTCCAGGGGACAAAAAGCTCCTTGTCACAGGAAAGGCAGGACGGATGCCGACCTTCCTCCGGCAAAGGAACGCTGGATACCAGCTTGAAGGGGGAACGGTATACCGGCTCGGCTTCAATCAGGCGGGAGAACATCTCCTTGCCGACGAAGGCGAAGTTGAGAGCCCCGTTTTCCATCTGACGGTAGCATTCCTCTGAGTGATATTGATGAATATTCAGATGACAGAGGGGATTTTCCCTGATGAACTGCTTGAAAATATCGGGGAGGAGCCCTATGCAGATACTCTCGGTCACGCCAAGGTCAAAGTTGTTGACCTGATTCATCAGGGCCGGAAGCTCCTTGCTTTCGGCGAAGAGACGGAGCCATTTTTCAGCCAGAGGGATAAAGGACTTTCCCTCCGGAGTCAGCTCTACATTGCGAAGTCCCTTGCCTCTGGTAAGAAGGCTGTAGCCAAGAGAGCGCTCCAGAGCGTGCAGCCGGCGGCTCAGAGCCGGCTGTGTAAGATACAGCTCCTTGGCTGCCGCGGTGACGCTACCAAGATTTACAACTGTCAAAAAGGCTTTGATTTCTGCCTCTGTCATGCCATGCTTCCCTTCAAATAATCAGATGAACCAGCGGAAGAGTCCCAAATATGCCATCGCACTGAGGAACAGCAATCCGCAGGCAGACACGCCGAACATAGTGAGGAACAGCTTCTGCTGTTCTTCCGGTGAAGATTTGGCCACTGCGGTATATGCAGCCAGTGCCAGACCGCCGCCGGTAGACATGGGGCTGATGCCGGCGGTATGGGCAATCATGGACAGACCGGTTGCCAGCTCTACAGGGTTGCCCTGACCGTTCAGCTCCTGCAGCAGGCCGGGAATGGTCGGGATGAAGGTCGGCATAACGACACCGGAAGTAGAGCTTACCCATGACAGCATACCGGCGCTGAGACCGATGATGGAGGGGGCCGTAGCCGGAGTCATGACGGTAGCCATCGCCTCCGACAGCATCTTGATGCCGCCGAGATGGACAACCTGCTTGATGAGTACGCTGACGCCGCCTACCAGTACCAGAGTACCCCACGGCACGCTCTTCAGGGCGGTGGCTTCATCGGCTACATTCAGGGCGGACAGTACCGCTGCCACAAGGAAGCTGGCCAGACCGACATTTATATGCAGCAGCATTACCATGATTACCATGACGGCAATGCCGGCCAGCGTGATTATCTGCTTTGTGTTAAACTCTTCTGTATTCTTCAGAGTTTCGCTGTCAACAGAGGCGATCTTATGGCCACCGAAGAAAAAGTATACTACAAGGCCGTAAAGGGCGGTAGATACAACGCCGTTGATAAGGAAGGGGAGACCGACCTCCTGAGTGATACCGGCCTCAGCACAGAGATTGATGCCGATGATGCCGGTGGGAGCGATGGGCGATACGCCGCCGCCGGAGGCGCCGAGTACGACCAGCGCACTGAGCATGGCGGGATGGATGTGAAGCTCAGCGGCCAGGCTCATGGCAAAGACCATCATAATGGCCATGGTGGGAATGCAGCCTGGACCGATGGCTGACAGAATCGTGGAGAATACGAAGACGAAAATCGGAACAAGATAAGTGCGGCTTCCTGCCAGAGCGACAACCTTCAGGGCAATCAGGCGGAGGCAGCCGTTGTTTTGAGCCAGGCTGAAAAGGTAAGTTACGCCCAGCAGGGTGAGGAACAGGCTGTAATTGAAGCCGGCAATAATATCCTTATCCGGAATACCGGCTACCCGGCCTAAAATGAGGGAAAAGGCAATGCAGATAAGACCTGCATTCATCTTCCGGAAAAAGCCCAGAATGACTGCTAAGAACAATAATCCCAGAGAAAATAATGCCATTTTGATTTATCTCCTTTGTGCGGGGTAAATCCCCTTCTGTATACTAGACAAAGGATACCACGGTTAATAATAAAAGTAAAATGAATGATTTGATGCTAAAATATGCACTATATGTAATATATTGAGAGACAGTTTTGCACTAGACAGGAGGGTAATCTCAGTAAAGCTGTGGCTGACATAGTATAGAGACCGGCATGAATATTACAGACTTTGGGTTTTCATAATGCTAAATTTTAGAATTTCCTAGAGAACCTGAAACGCAAACAGGCCCTTGACTCACACCGTGAGTCCATGGCCTGTCTATAGGGACAACATTATTGCATTTTCGGAATATTGAGCGTTTTGTCCTTTGACGGGATACACTGCGGAGCCCCGGTTTTGCACATACGAGCAATGCAGCAGGAACACAGATATACCGTACTTGGTGTTTTCGCTTCGTCTTTCCTTTTTCTCCCGGTGGGTGCCTTTGTATCGGGCTATAGACACTCAGCATCCTTAGCTGCTTACTGTCCTCCGATACATCAGCACCCATCGGGGAGAAGAGCGCTTCTTCGCTCACGCCGAAACGGTGAAGCAGCGAGGTTGATACC
>JAFNYY010000003.1 GCA_017383125.1 Schwartzia sp. (in: firmicutes) | reverse complement strand
TTAATATTATCGGGAATCATTTTAGCAACTATTTTATTAAATAGCAAGAGAAATTTTACGATTTTGTATATACAGTCTTTCCCCTTACTATGGTCATCAGTATCTCGGCTGCATTCCGGAAGATGGTAATATCCGCCTGCTTCCCGGGTGTCAGCGAACCGCAGCGGTCGTAAATACCAAGACTCTGGGCCGGGGTCTTGGTGGCACATACTACCGCCGCCGCAATGCCGCAGCCGGTATTGGCCGTAAAATTCGCAATCGCTCTGTCCATAGTCAGCACACTGCCGGCAATAGTACCATCCGCCAGAGTAGCACACTGCCCCTTCACATAGACCTTCTGTCCACCAAGCTCTGACTCTCCATCGGGTAGTCCGGTAGCGCGTATGGAATCGGTAACGAGGATTATCTGTCTCCCCTGCTTCATCCGCCAGATGAGCCGCTGGGTGACAGAGTGCAGATGAACATTATCGCAAATCATCTCGCAGTCGGAGTCAGTATCCAGCGCTGCACCTACCAGTCCCGGAGTGCGGTGATGGAAGGGAGCCATTCCGTTGAAAATATGAGTCAGATGCGTGATGCCGTACTGCAGTATCGCCCTTCTGGCCAGATTGTAATCGGCAGTGCTATGTCCCATGGACACAACGATTCCCGCCTTATTGCACTTATCTACGAAGCTGTAATCACCATGCAGCTCCTCCGGAGCCAAAGTCAGCAGGCGGATAACATCCTTATACGGCTCAATCTTTGACCAGTCAGGAGGCTGAACGAAATCGACCTTCTGCGCGCCGCACCGCTCACGGCTGATAAAAGGGCCCTCCATATTGGCACCGATGACCGCCGCTCCGTCCAACTCCCGCTCCATTACCTTGCGGACATTATCAAGCGCCCTATTGATACGGTAAAAATCATAAGTCATCGTGGTAGGCAGAATGGAAGTAACACCGGTGGTCGCCTGGTGGCGGCTGATGGTCTCCAGTGCCTCCGGAGTGGCATCCATAGTATCACAGCCCATAGCGCCGTGAATATGGACATTGATGAAGCCTGGGGATACATAGCCTCCCTCGGCATCAATCACATTGTCCATCGCCCGCAAAGCTCCGGCTGTCATCTGTCCCTCCGGAACTATAGACTCTATCATCCCCGTATCCTCACGGAAAATGAGTGCCCTGTGATCCTCCACCATGAATACATCATGTTCATTAGGAACAATCAACCGGCCGTTTATTATAACTGTCATTATTCCTGCTCCAGTCTCGCTGCTGCTGCCCGGTCAGCAACAATCGTCACATGAGGATGCAGCTGCAGAATAGATGCAGGAGCCTGCGGAGTAATATCCCCTATCATCTTGCCCAGCGCCACAGTCTTTGCCGAGCCACTGGCAAGAAGAATCAGCCTTCTGGCAAACATGATATCTCTCATACCCATGCTGATTGCCCAGTGAGGCATATCTGCCGGATTTGCGAAAAAGAGGCAGTTGGCGTTTCTCGTCGCCTCTGACAGCTCTACAACATGAGTCTCCGGCACGAAGGTATCACCCGGCTCATTGAAGCCGATGTGAGCATTTGCACCGATACCGAGTACCATCAGGTCAATACCGCCCCAATCCTTTATCTTATTGGAATACCTGGCACACTCATTGAGTACATCAACCGCCATACCGTCGGGTATCAGCGTCTGTTCCGGCCTCAGACCCAATCCATCAAAAAGATGCTTCCGCATAAAACCATGATAGCTGTCCGGATTATCTGCCGAAACACCGATGTACTCATCTATGTTTACCGTCTTCACCTGAGAGAAGTCTACCTCTCCGCGCTGACCGGCCTCCACGAGACGCCTGTACAGACCTATGGGAGAAGCACCGCAGGCAAGGCCAAGTACGCTGTCAGGCTTGCTCTTTACCTGATCGATAACAAGCGCCGCAGCCAAATCACTCATTTCATCATAAGATTCCTTAATGCGGATATCCATATTTTCCTCCAAAACATAGCGGTTGATATTACCATCAAACCGTTATAAAATAGGGATGCATCCTGCATTCAAACACATAATGCAGTCCTATATTGGTTTCTTTCATACAATCATATTATAACAGAAAAGAAAGGAAAAAAATATGAAAGCTTCAGATATTCTTGCCAAAATTGACCATACTTTATTGTCAGCTACAGCAACTACCCAGCAGATAGATACACTCTGTCAGGAAGCCATCGACTGCAAAACAGCCGCCGTCTGCATCCCTGCCTGCTATGTAAGCCACGCCGCAGAGAAGTACGGCAGTAAGCTGAAAATTGCCACCGTAATCGGCTTCCCCCTCGGCTACGACACCACAATTTCAAAGGTAATCAGCGCCAGACAGGCCATCAGTGACGGAGCCGACGAGGTGGACATGGTACTCAACATCTCCGCTCTGAAAAACGGCAACGATGAATATGTCACTCAGGAAATCGCCGCCATAAAATCTGTGGTAGGTGACAAAATCCTCAAGGTCATCATCGAGGCCTGCTATCTCACCGAAGCTGAAAAAATCACCGCCTGCAAATGCGTCACCGACGGCGGTGCCGACTACATCAAGACATCTACCGGCTTCGGCAGCGGCGGAGCCACCCACGAAGATGTAAAGCTCATGGCCGCCAATATCGGCCCCAATGTTAAAATAAAGGCCGCCGGCGGAATCTCCACCATCGAAGACATGAAGCAGTACATCGAGGAGGGCTGCAGCCGCATCGGCGCCAGCCGGGCGGTAAAGCTATTGAAGGACAAAATGAACGAGGATGTATAAAAATAGGGTGCAGTTCCAATTACGGACTGCACTTGATTTTCTGCGATTGAAGCACATATCATAAAATTTACCGGAGTTTCAGACTTGCAAGTTCAAAATTTACATAAATCAAGAAGTTTCTGACTTGTAAGTCGAAAACTTCTTGATTTATATTCACACTTATTATATGCTTTAGTCATTAAATGATGTTTGGAAGTGAACTTATGAGTCAGCTGATAGACAGGCCGGAATATATAAAACAACTCATCCAGCACAAGGATGTTGATTTGGTAAAGATCGTCACCGGAATACGCCGCTGCGGAAAGTCGTCTCTACTAGAGCTTTTCCATCAGAGGCTCCTTGCCGACGGCATACCGGAGACACAGATAGTCCACATAGATTTAGAGTCCCTAAGATATCGCGATTTGACCAACTACCTGAAATTTTACGACTATGTATGCAGCAAAATGACAGCCGGGGCAAAAAACTATTTAATCTTTGATGAACTGCAAGTAATTGAGCATTGGGAAAAGGCCATCGAATCCTTCCGGTTGGATTTTGATGTTGATATTTATATCACAGGCTCCAATGCGTATTTCCTCTCCACGGAATTCTCCACACTCCTCTCCGGAAGATATGTCGAAATAAAAATGCTTCCTTTATCATTCAAAGATTTTCTAAGGTTTTATGAATTTGAAGAACCGACGACAATCGAAAGAAAATTCCTGTTGTATATGCAGTTTGGCGGAATGCCTGTACTGCGGGAATACAATTTTAATGAACAGCGCTGTCATCAGGCTCTTGAAGGCGTCTACTCTACCGTCATCCTCAGAGATATACTGCAGAGAAACAATCAGGCAGACCAACGGACTCTGGACAAAATAATCAGATTTCTCTGCTCCAGCATTGGGAGTATTACCTCGCCAAACAACATAGGAAATGTACTCTCAAGTGAGGGCGAGCTACCATCTGCCCGAGGGAATAGAATTGCCGGAAAAACTATCGACAAATATATTTCCATGCTGAACAGCGCTTATATCTTCTACTCTGTAGGCCGGTACAATGTAAAAGGCAAACAGCTTCTGCGGACTTTGGGCAAAAACTATATTTCCGATATCGGCTTTCGCAATATACTCTTAGGCTACAGAGATACTGACACCGGACACATACTGGAAAACATTGTGTATCTGGAGCTTCTTCGTCGTGACTATCGAGTATACATCGGCAAGATTGGTGACACCGAGATCGACTTCGTAGCCGAAAAGCCCCATGAGCGACTCTATATTCAGGTCACGGAAACAATGATGTCAGAAGAAACAAGAGCAAGAGAGCTGCGACCGCTGCAGCTGATAAAGGACAATCACGAAAAAATCATCCTGTCCCTCGACCGCAGCATGGTAAACTCCTACGACGGGATAAAAAATCTGAACCTGATAGATTGGCTGATGAAGGATTAACTACATAAAAAAACGGGTGGCACAGCCTAAGCCGCCACCCAGTAATACCTTCCTGATTTTTACACTGCTGATGTTATAATAAAAATAACAGAGAGCTACCGGTAGACGGTCAGCCTCGGTTTATGCTATAAGTAGCCGTTTCCTTGGCGTGGAGCGGCTTTTTTATTTTCCACCATTATTCTTTAAGCGAAAAAGTGTGTCAATAAGAACCGTCCCTATCGACACACAGAACCGTCCCTATCGACACACCGTTGTTCTTCCTCAGACCAGAAGGCATTTACTGCTTTTGTATAGGCGGTTGTTTCCGCTAGAACCTGAGGAATCAATAATACATTCTTCATATTCCAATCATACTTCAATGACGTATATCTTTCAATAAATAGTTGATGTTTTATATGCCAAGGATGAGAGGTCTCCGTTTCTTTTTGTCGTATTAGCCACGAAATAAAAGCCATACAATAATGACCGCTATTATCAAGGTAACACCGGGATAGTTAGTCACAAGAAATCCGGCTATGACTAAGCCACCAATAAAACCTATCACGCCGCTAAATGAACAATATTTCTCAAGAACCAAATGTATTAACAACCCGAAAAATGCGGCAACAATAATTCCGACAAAAGCCTGAATTAAAGGCACATCTTTTTCCCCCGGCACTCTGTCTGGGGGATCTTCCCATCTGTTTGCGGCTGCTACAGGAAGATTAGTGCACAGTAAAATCATCAAAATTGCGCTTGCTTTGTTAACCATATTCATTTACTCCTGATTGATACAGCATTCTGTAGCGCTATCATCTACCGGTGTTCCCGTATCCATCGATTTGCCTCGGCACGGCTGCACATTATTTCGTCGAAATAGACGGTTAGTGTGCAATCGCGAGCAAAATCATATATATCGTACATTCCATAGCTTTTTAGTTCACCGACTACGATATC
>JAFNYY010000123.1 GCA_017383125.1 Schwartzia sp. (in: firmicutes) | reverse complement strand
CCGACAAAGCCAGCCTCCCCATTTTCAGTGAGAAAAGGGAAATCCTGCCAATAAAAATAACCGGTGTCCGTACTCCTGCCGCCAATATCATCAAGCAGGAGCTGCTTTCTGCCGGTGGTGACGCCGTTACCCCCCGTGGCTGCGTAAACTGTGCCGTCCCCTCCTGCAGCATTCTCCTGCTGGGAACGACTCGTCAGTACCGCCGCCTCCTGACCAAAATTTCCGCCATGCCCTACTTCGGTCTGCCGGACATCGCCGATCAGCTGAAGGAAATGCTGAAGACTTCCGCTCCTGTCACTACTCTTGCGGACGGACGCACCATCACCTATGAGCAGATAGCGGTCATGGGAATCATCAATGTGACCCCCGACTCCTTCTTCAGCGGCAGCCGGGTAAACGATGAAGAGCTGCTCATCACCACCGCCGGCAAAATGCTCGAGGAGGGTGCCGCCATCCTCGACCTGGGCGCAGAATCCACCCGTCCCGGCTCCGCCTCCATCGACGGGGACGAGGAACGCCGCCGCCTGATACCGGCAGTAAAGCTGATACACGAGCACTTCCCGGAGGCCATCATATCCGTCGATACCTATCGGGCCGACACCGCCCGGGAAGCTCTCGCCGCCGGTGCTCACATCATCAATGACATCAGCGCTATGGAGAAAGACCCCAATATGTCTGACCTGGTAGCAGAAAGCGGCGCCCCCATCATCCTCATGCACATGCGGGGTACTCCCGCCGACATGATGAACGCCGAGAACACCGTCTATGACGATATCACCAATCAGGTGACGAAATACCTCGTCCAGCGGGCAGAGATACTAACGCAGCGAGGGGTAGGCAAGGACAAAATCATCCTTGATCCGGGCATCGGCTTCGCCAAGAATACCGAGCAGAACCTCACTCTCATGCGTGACCTGGCAAGCCTCACCGCCTACGGCTATCCGGTGCTGCTGGCTGCTTCCCGCAAGACCGTCATCGGTCAGACTCTCGGCGGACTACCGCCGGAGGAACGACTGGAAGGCACTATCGCCACCAGCTGCGCCGCCGTATACGCCGGCGCACACATGGTAAGAGTCCACGATGTAGCCGCCAATCTCAGAGCCATTCGAGTTACCGAGGCTATACTGAAATGATTTCGCACTACTTGAAATCATAAAAGCAGGATGTTATAATGCAGATAGAAAAAGACCATCGGTAGACGGTGCCCCTCGTTGTGAGTCATTTAAGACCGTACAAATTGGAAGCTTGGGCGGTCTTAGTGTTTTCTAGATGCCAATGCGAGACCGAGGCAAATGCTTGTCAATACTAGCGAAATAATACTGATAAACAATTCGACTGTCAGCATAAGTATCACCTCCTATCTCTAGATATGTTTCAATCTATCGACACGAGGAGCACCGCCTACCATATACTGGTGACCTTTTGGGGGATAACCCAAAAGAGATTATATAACAGAGCAGGCGTAACCGCAATGCTGTTCTGTTATTTTTTATTAAGGAGGACCCTATGGCAACAGCATATATCGCCCTCGGCTCAAATCTCGGCAATCGGCACAAGAATCTTACCACCGCTTTG
>JAFNYY010000122.1 GCA_017383125.1 Schwartzia sp. (in: firmicutes) | reverse complement strand
CTGTAAAAATGAAGTACAAATAAGCAACAACCGTGAACACAACCACATTGCCCCCGGAGCCGCCGGCATAAAATATCCCCCACAGACAGTCAACGGCAGTAAAACCGATAGCCGCCTTCAGAAATTTTTTAAATTGTCCGGCATCATTACGAAAAACATGAAGATGCCTCATTCTGATGTACAGAAGCAGGAGGAAAACACAGCTGAAAACAGCAGCTGCGGAATAATAGTTTCTCAAAATTATTCTCCTTTCCTCATTTATTTGCAATATTAACAGCAGGTAATCATTTTCATTGCATAATTCAGCATTATTTTAGCATTATTCCTATAAGAAGTAAATAAAAATGAGCCTGTCATACACGGAAAACCGTATACTAACAGGCTCCTTCTCTTTACTTACATTCTCTCTTTCAGCATATCCGCTGCCGCCAACAGACCGGCTATCATCGCTGAAGGTCTCGGGGGACATCCGGGGACACAAATATCCACCGGCACCACCTTATCGGCTGCTCCTACGATAGCATAGCTCTCACCGTAGGTACTGCCGCCGGCGGCACAGGCACCGCAGGCCATGACAAGTCGCGGCTCAGGCATCGCTTCATAGGTCATACGCAAAGCCTGCTCCAGATTTCTCGTTACCACACCGGTGACCATCAGCAGGTCAGCGTGACGGGGACTGGCAACAAAATGAACGCCATAACGGGCCAAATCATACATTGGACCGGAAAGAGCACCCATCTCGAAATCGCAGCCGTTGCAGCTTCCGGCGTCAAGATGACGGACATGAAGGCTGCGTCCCAGCTTCTGCTTCAGCACATCGGCTGTAATATCTGCCCCCTCGCCGGCGATAAAGGGCATCACGTCATCGATGGTATGGTGAAGTGCTACATCTCCCATCGACATTGCCTTCTCAACACAACGGCCGCAGAACAGGCACTTGCTGTAATTTATGCTGCAGTCATCGCCGGCGTCATTGACCTGAAAAGCCCCCACCGGGCATACACCGGCACATTCTTTCAAGCAGCTCGCCGACGGACAGCCTTTCAGCCGTCCACGATACCGCTCACTTCCGGTAAGCTTTATCTCTTCTGTGGCAATTTTATCGTGAAAGAGTCGTTCTAATACCTTAAACATGATTATTTACCTATCAATGCATGCATAGCAAAGTTCAAAGCTCTTGTTAATCAACGGAAAATCAGGAATTATATCACCCTGAACGGCAATTGTCAGCGCCGGCCAGTTCGGATAAGAAGCACTGCGGATGAACACTCGGTCTATTGCTCCTGCTTCATCAAGAGCCACATACCAGAAATTGCTGCCGCGGGCAGATTCACTAATACCGTAAGCCTCTCCTGCTTTGCAGTTTACCGGTACCGTCAGTTCACCGTCCGTCTTTTTCAGCATATCTGCAAGCTGACGAACCATCCCGAAGGACTCCTCCAGCTCATCAAACCGCTGCTTCAATCTTGCAGCCACATCCCCGGTTGTCTGAGTTCGTACCTTGAAATCAAGGGAGCTGTATACGCCATAGTCCATATCTTTACGGCTGTCATGTGCATAGCCACTGGCCCTTGCTCCTACACCGACCATAGCCAAATCCTTTGCAGTTTGCAGACGGACAATACCTGTAGTGTTAATACGGTTTTGGAAATTCTCCTGCTGGGCAAAGAGGACGGCCATGTCTTTGACACCGTTTTCGGTGTCGTCAATCTTCGCCAAAATGTCATCTGCAAGCTCAGGAGTAATATCCATAGCCATTCCGCCGGGTACAATCATCCCGCGAAGGAATCTGTTGCCTGCGATTCGCTCCTGCAGACGCATCAGCACTTCCTTCAGCCGAGCGCCAAGGCTTATTGCCGGCTGGAATCCAACACCGGCAGGAATATTTCCGATATCACCCACATGATTGGTTATTCGTTCTATCTCAGAAAGAAGCGTCCTGATAATCTCAGCCCGCCGTGATATCTTCACATCACATATCTTCTCAACAGCCTGACAGAAGCTCCATGTATTAGCTATGCTGCAAGCTCCGCAGACACGCTCCGCCATGGGAAGTGCCCGCTGCGGTGCAAGTCCTTCCATGGATTTCTCAATACCGCGGTGAGTGAAGAAAAGCTTGGCATCAAGCTGCAGCATTGATTCACCGGCCTGACTGAAACGAAAATGTCCCGGCTCGATGATGCCGGCATGAATAGGACCGACCGGAACCTGAAAGAGGCCTTCCCCTCTTGCCGCTGCGATGGGAAATTCCCGCTGTCCCCTCACCTGCTGAGTCTTGCTTACATTCTTTCTCAGCGGATGATAGCCTACAGGAAAGCTCTCGTGGAGAACAAGGGGACGGAGGTCAGGATGTCCTTCAGGAACAATCCCGAACATATCGTGTATTTCCCGCTCGTACCAAACGGCACCGGGATTTATTTTTGTAAGAGAGGGATAGCTCAACTCATCCTCCGGATCAAACACTGCTTTTACAGTATCAAAGGAATGTTTTTCCGGATTCTCAAATACTACATAAACAGCATATCCGCCGCCGTTATTGGTTTCATCCCTGCCAAACATTGCTGTCAGAGGGTGACGGCCTCCATCGGAGATGATATTCACCCGTCCCCGAAGCTCCTCCGGTTTGACGGTAAGCTTTACACCCCCGGAAAGGAATTTATTCATTACAGAGCACCTCCCATGACAATCTTAACGGACTCCTGAAGAATCGGCCCCAGGAAAGGAAGCTCATGAATAGTGGCACTTATGGCACCGGAAAGAATCAGCAGTGTAAATACAGCCGCTGTGTCCATGAAGCCCATAAGCTCCCCGGCAGACTTTCGCGTCGGCTGCCCGCCAAGCATACGCATAGCGTGATAAAGAATACCTATTACAATACCAGCCAACAGCATAAGTGCCAATATACCACGCCACATACTGCCGGCAGAAAACAAACTGGCTATTATGTGGAACTTACTGAAGAATACGCCGATAGGTGGCATACCCAGTATACCGGCAATACCCAGCAGCCAAACGATTGCCGTTCTGGGTGACTGCTTAAGCATGCCATGTATGCGCATCATATTTTTTGTTGCATAGGTCTCCATGATAGTACCGGCAGTATAGAACAGTGCATACTTTACCAATGCATGATTAAGCATATGCAGGAGGCCTGCTTCTACTGCTGTCGGCAGAAAAATACCTAGACCAACAGCCATAAGACCGAAGTTTTCCATGGATGAATATGCCAGCATACGCTTGATATCGCGCTGAACAACAACAAAAGGTACCGCCAGACCAATGGTCAGAAGACCGAAGCCAACGCAAATTCCGCTTATAAAGCTTGCTCCAACCGTCGGCATAAGGATTACGACATTGCGAAGCAATACATATATGGCACAGATGCAAAGAGAGCCGGAAAGCAGTCCGCTGGTGAGCGCCGGGGACTCGGAGTGGGCATCCGGAAGCCAGGCATGCATCGGAGCCAGACCCACCTTAGTGCCGTAGCCGACAAACAGGAAACAGAAGGCAATTTTGGCCAGTGCCGGATTCAGCTCCTGCGCGTGAGCGGTAAGATATACCCAGTCGAGAGGCATATCCTGCCCTACAGCCTGAAGCTGTGCATAATAGACCAGAATAGTGCCGAGAAGAGCCAGACAGATACCAACGGTACAAACCATTACATATTTCCAGGCTGCTTCGAGGGAAGTCTTGGTGAACTTAAAGGCTACCAGCAATGCGGAAACAAGAGTCGTCGCCTCGATAGTAACCCACATAAGACCAAGATTGTTTACCAGTACTACCAGAAGCATCGTCCAGACGAAAATGTGGGACAGTGCATAAAAGCGTCCTTCAAGGTAGCTGAATCGACGAAGATAACCGTAGCGGATATTTGTATCACGATCAAGATATGCTTCCGCCGTGAAAGCAAAGGCAAGATAAAGCAGCGTGACAATAATCATCATCCACAGGCTCAGAGCATCAAGGAGCAGATATGTTCCCTGATACGGCTGACCCGGATTGAAAATCATCATAATCCGGAACACTGCTGCTCCTACGATAACAGCAGAAAGCCTGCTCAGATGATGAAGCAGATTCTTGCCGAATAAATTCGATACGGCAAGAATACTGAAAACGATTGGTACACCCAATACAACATAAAGAAGCTGACTGATTGAAGATTCCATTGCCTTACCCTTTCAACTTTCTCATGACGCCTGTATCGGTAGTCATGAATGAGAGGCGCATACGGCCGGTGAGGATAACCAGCACCACCACAGCGATAAGCACATCAAGAAAAACACCCAGCTCAACGATAAGCGGAAGCCCCTCAGTCATCAGCAGACCGAAGAAATAAATACCGTTTTCAAGGGTAATCAGTCCCACAATCTGCATTATTGCCCGACGGCGCATAACGATGAGCGTAAGGCCGGTCATAATCGTCAGGAATGTGGCAGCAAAGATATCACGGCCTATTGTTCCCGGAAGCAGACGGTCAGCTAGTATGTAACCCATTACTAGAAAAAAGGCTGCCGCAAGGGATGAGTAATTAACATTGATATTGGAGTTTATCTCACTCTCATCCTTTATCTCACCAATAAGTCTGAGGATTGCCCAGGGTATGAAGATAACCTTTACACCGAGAGTCAGCAGACCGGGCAGGAAGGCGTGAAATCCACCGCCTCCGGAAGAAACACCTACGATAACGCAGCTGCCGGCAATGATTGCAGACTGAACAGCCAGCAGATAAGTAGCTCTATGAAGCTCCATTATCCGAGTCTGGAGGAATACCACCAGAATCAAGAAGACTACTAAATATTCCATTATTTCAACCTCATATTATTACTGAGCAATTACTGCAACCGCCAAAAGCAGCACGGCAGCCGAGAGGAAAATGCGTACCTTGAAAAGGCGCATCTTATTATTCAGCGTCTCGACAACGCCAATCAGAACTGCTCCCATAAGGGCTTTCACCAAAACAGGAATATCAATCGGCAGATACAATGAGCCGAAAAGAACAAGGAAGACAAGCAGCTTAAGCATTGTACCGAGATGAATGAAGGTGAGCAGCCGTCCTGAATACTCCAAAGTCATACATTCTTCAATCATCGTGAGCTCAAGATTAGTATCAGGATTATCAACCGGCAGCCTGCCGTTCTCCGCCACTATGACAAGGAAGAACGCAAAGGCCGTAAGTACAGCCGGTACAGTGAAATAAAAGCTGTTGTAGTCGATAACCATGTTCGCCAGCGTCGTTGAACCGTACCGCAGGCTGTTTATGAGGATTGCCAGCATCACCGCCGGCTCAACCAATACTGAAATATAGATTTCACGGCTTCCGCCCATTCCGCCGAAGGCTGTGGCGGCATCCATTGAGGACAGAGTGAGGAAGAATCTTCCCAGTGCCATGATATAAACGAAGATAAAGGCATCGCCATAGCTGAAGCCGGTTTTCATAAGACCAGGCACCATCATCGCCGCCATAAACGCGGTGACAAAATAAATAATCGGAGCCAGTACGAAAACCTTTCCGGTGTATGGTGTCAGTATAGATGGCTTTCTCCACCATTTCCATAGGTCAAAGTACTCCTGAAAAACAGAAGCGCCCTGTCTCTTCTGCATTCTGGCCTTCACCTTATTGATGATGCCGCCGAAAAGCGGAGCCAGAATCAAAAGCAGCAGACCCTGAAGGAGATTCGTACCTACTGAGGTTAATACAAAATCCATTTACATCACCCCCCACAGGAGAACTGCCACCATGGCAATCATGGTGTAGGCAATATACAGTCGGACACTTCCCTGCTGAATCATCAGCAGCGTTGAAGAAATCCTGACCATGAAATGCTCAATCGGATGATAAAGTCTGTCGGTAAAACGATCCGGAACGAAAAGATTAAATCGCATAATGCGGCCAAAGTAATCGTGCTCTTTCTCCAGATAAACCTTTTCCCGGCGAGGCTTCAGAATGAAGTCAAAGGCCCGGCGAAGCGGCTTGGAAAAGCCGGTAGCCGAATACTGCTGACGGGCAGTAGGATAAGTACCGCAGTTCCATGTCACTTCACTGCGAACAAGGGTATTACCCATAATCGAAAGATAGCATAGACCAAACAGGGCAAGACCAATGACAGCAAAAATAATTGGGCAATAAGCGGAAAGCTGATTGTAGAAATTGCCGGTACCGCTCCACAATAGAGCAAAGTCAGTAGCCATCGGCACGACGGCATTACCGCCGGTAAATATTCCTTCCATAGCCGCCACAAGCGGTGACGGGAAAATACCCACCGCAATAATCAGAGCTGCTTCAATGCCAAGAGCAAGAACCATGAAGAAAGGCTGCTCATGGGCTTTATCAATAGTCTTGCTGCGGCAGCGTCCCAGAAACACAACGCCAAAGAGACGAACGAAACAGCCGAGAGCCAGAGCTCCGGTAAGACCCATGAGGATAAGACCAAATACAACCAGTAGTCTGATCTCATCTCCCCCGTTAACAGCGAGGGTATACAGACTCTGGAGCGTAAGCCACTCACCTACAAGACCGCCGGTAAATGGCAGCGAAGCCAGCGACATGGAACCGATGAGCGTAAAGAAAGCAGTCCATGGCATTTTCTTGGCCAGACCGCCCATTATCTCAATATTTTTGCTTCCGGTAGCATGCATTACACAGCCGGCACTCATGAACAGCAGACACTTCATCAGACTGTGGGTGAAAGCATGAACAAGAACAGCGGTAAAGGCTACCAGAGAAAGGGCCTCCAGCCCGAGATGCTTCAAAATCATACCGCATCCGAAACCGGTAAAAATAATGCCCATATTTTCAACAGAGCTGTAAGCCAGTATACGCTTCATATCCTTTTCCATATTGGCATAAAGGACACCCAGGAACGCTGAGATAAGACCGACAGTCATTACAAGACCGCCCTGCCAAAGAGTGTCTATACCTATGAACTGGAAGACAAAGCGGCCAAAACCGTAAACAGCCACCTTCAGCATAACGCCGCTCATGAGCGCCGATACATGACTTGGTGCCGCAGGATGGGCATTGGGCAGCCAAACATGGAGCGGCATTAGGCCGGACTTAAGCGCGAAGCCGGCGAATGCAAAACAGAAAACAATGTGCTTCACATCAGCGGGCAGCTTGTTATTACAAAAAGCGGTAAAGGAGAAGCTGCCAACGCCGCTGCCTAAAATATAAAATGCCACCAGTATCGCAGCTGTACCGAGGTGAGTCATTATCATATACTGATAAGCTGCGCTGACAGTCTCCTTCTTGCTGCTCTCGTGATTTACAAGCAGGAAGGAAACGAGTGCCATTACTTCCCAGGCAAGGATGAAGGTAAAGGCGTCCCCTGCCAGCAGTACCATGACCATAGACAGCAGGAAAAGATTCCACTGGCCGGTGAGCGCCCGGAGGCCGTTGCCCCGATAGCCCTTGGCATAGTCCATGCCATACAGGCTGATGATAAAGCCTGCAAGACCGGTAATCACCAGAAAAGGCGCACTCCACAGGTCAGCGTTCAGACTGTAGCTGCCCCATCTGCCGGTGACAAGCCAGCCGTCAGCCGACTCCAGCACTCCGGCACTGATGAGGTACAGTCCCGACTTGTAGAGAAGGACGGCACTACCGACAGCAGCGAACATCATTCCCACATAGTGAGCTGCCATCTCCAGGCTCTTTGGCCAAAGAATAGTGGCAGTGCCCAGCAAGAACAGTAGCGGGCTCAGGAATATTAAATCCATCTTCTTATACAGCTCCTACATCTTTTGTTTACTCACAAAAATAAAACAGACAAAGACCTTGCAACTAAAGGAATTAGTCGAAAAGCCTTCGCCTGTTTAGCAAGCGATTAGAATATTATACTACTTTGTCTGAAAAATGAAAGGTAATTTGAAAAAATTTTATTTAGCTACCATCGAGGGGAGCCTTAGTCATATCATCAAGGTAAGCAGCATGCCGAGAACACCGGTGCCAAGCAAAGTCTTTATTACCCCCAGCTTTTTCTTTACCATGATGTAGCCAATCGGCATAAGGATAATCCCCCGCCAGTCCACAGTGGATAAATCGGCCGGTATGCGGTCACTATTCCAGAGAGCAAGAATAATGAAGCTTACACCTGCGGAGCAAATCAGAGCAACTACAGCCGGACGGAGTCCGTTGAGAATGCTGTAAACGCCGTCAATATTGCCGTACTTCATAAACAGCTTTGCCAAGGACACACCGATGATAAAGGACGGAAGTGAAAAACCGGCCGTAGCTGCTATCGCTCCGCCGATACCAGCCACCTTCATACCGGCAAAGGTTGCGGCATTGATGCCGATGGGACCCGGCGTCATCTGAGAAATAGTGAACACATCAACGAACTCGGCCATCGTCAGCCAGTGATGAGTATCAACAATACCTGCCTGGATGAGCGGCATGGAAGCATATCCGCCGCCGACACAGAAGACGCCGACCTTGACGAATTCCCAAAACAACTGAAAATATATCACGACGGCACCTCCTTAATTATATTTCGGATCCCTGAGGAACAGGAAACCGATAACGCCATCAATAAGTATCAGGTACATTACATTCACATCATAGAAGAATGAGGCTATGAACGTACCAATCGTTATGACAATAGGTATAAGCAGTTTCTTCTTTCCCTGCTTCTTCAGCAGGTCAAGAGCTACATCAACAATCAGTGCTGTAGCACCGCACTGCATACCCTTCAGCAGTGCCTTAACATAGTAATTATCAACGACCAATGTATAGCAGGACGCAATGAGGGAAAGGGTTATCAACGGCGGCAGGACAGTAGCCAGCAGCGCGGTGAGCGTACCCATAACGCCGCCCATACGATACCCCAGAATAATAGCGGCATTTACTGCTACTACGCCCGGCATAGACTGAGCAATCGCCACCAGATCCAAGGTTTCCTTGTCATCAATCCATCCGTATTCATCTACAAACTTAGCCCTCATAAGCGGGATGATAACAAAACCGCCGCCGATGGTAAAAGCACTGATGATAAATGTTGACTTAAATAGCTTCCAGTAGAAGCCTTTGTCCCTGACCTGCAGAGCTGTTTTATCACTAGACATAGATTATTCCTCATTCATTGACCAGCAGCTGCTCAATCTCGGCAATGTACATGGTATGATAATCCCCTGCTCCGTACCACTGCTCATCACAGGACTTATCGATGAAGCTGTCGGAGGTCATGACCTGAGCATATAGTTTGCGGCAGACCATTACATATTTTGCTTCTTCATAATAGGTACAGCCATTTTCCGAGACGACCGTAAGACCGGACTTGGCAATCTTATCTTCATCACGACCGGATACAGAGCCAAAGTAGCCCATCATCTGCTTCTTATCTGCACCGAATACGGAGAGCGTGAAGCGCTCGGCCTTGTCAATAAATTCCTTGGTATAGCGCTGGGGACGGAGCACGATATAGGCAACATTCTTGCCCCACATTACGCCAAGACCTCCCCAGGAGGCTGTCATTGCATTTGCCTTGCCGTCAGCCTCACCGGTAACCAGAAGCCAGTCCTTGCCGATGAGCTTTGCTGCACTGTAGTCAAATTCTTCAATTTTAATTTCCTTAAACATTTTATAACCCTCCGTTTATAAAAGAACTTTCAATCAAAATATCAAGTGCCGTATTGTTTGAACATGATACAGCATACTTCCAATTCAGTCAATTTCAACTATCGTCAGAAGCCGTGACTGCTGGATCCGCAGGAGAAGCCTCCGCCTCCGGATGAGCCTTTTGATCTCGGCGAATATGTCCTGGTTCGATTGCCTTCTACTATATCGAGTATGCTCACTTCACCGATGCTGCTCATCTTATTGAAGAGTTCCTGCTTGGAAACTTTTTTCTAGTCGTTATAAATACGGCCATAAAGTTCACCAGCAAACCCAAAATCAAAGCCAGAATCCCATTGGTAATATATTTCATATCGTGGGCAATATTCTGATTGTTCAGCACCGCCTCTATTTCCCGGAAGCACTCACTGGCACAGGCATAATATTGTTTCCTAGTGGCCAAGGTATATATATTGTCCACGATGGTGTCCCATTCGGACCGTAGCAGGTCGTCCAGCCCGGTAAAAATACTCAGGGTCAGCTTTCGGTTGCCCATGTCGATTTGAAAGAGTGCTCCCGGCTCATTGCCGCAGAGCTT
>JAFNYY010000121.1 GCA_017383125.1 Schwartzia sp. (in: firmicutes) | reverse complement strand
GGGGGAGATTGTAAGAATGCAGGGTGAGCTGCCCTGGTTCGTTTTCCTTCAGCCGATTGCTTTTGTCATCTATATTATCAGTGCTACCGCTGAAACAAACCGAACTCCCTTCGATTTGGTAGAAGATGAGTCCGAAATTGTTGCCGGTCCCTTTACTGAGTACAGCGGAATGCGCTGGGCATTGTTCTTCATGGCAGAGTATGCAAACCTGCTGTCAGTTTCCATTATTGCCACGACGCTTTTTCTCGGTGGCTGGCAGGGACCTATTCTTCCTGCTCCCGTCTGGTTCTGGGGCAAGGTCTTTGTTATGGTATTCCTTTTCATGTGGTTCCGCTGGACTTTCCCCCGAACCCGTGTAGATCAGCTGCTGGAGTTTTCCTGGAAGGTCCTGCTTCCGCTGGCACTTCTAAACCTTTTGATTACCGGTGTCGGCGTGTACAGCTTCAAGGTATTTCTCGCATCATTCTAAAGGAGGCAGAAGATGTTTGGTAAAGGTCTTATTACCGGTATGTCGGTAACCCTCAAGCATTTCTTTGGCGAAAAGCAAACTCTCTGCTATCCCGAGGAAAAGCTGCCGATGTCCGAGCGCTTCCGGGGCGGACATCTTCAATTAAATGTAAAAAAATGCATAGCCTGCCAGCTTTGTGCGCTGTCCTGTCCTAACAAGGCGCTGACCTTGAAGGTGACTACAGACGAAAATAAAAAGAAGCACATGGCGGAATATGTTCATAATCTGGGACGATGCATGATGTGTGATCTCTGTGTGGAAAGATGTCCGGCAAAGGCACTGTCCTGGGATAAGAACTATGAGCGGGCGTATTTCTTCAAGGATTACATGACTTATGATGCGGTGGAGGAATATGTGCCGGAGCCGGTGGAGGAAACTCCGAAGCCGGAGCCTGCCGAACCCGCTGCACCAAAGCCGGCTCCTGCGGCAGCTCCGGCTGCTGAAGCTAAAGGAGGGGATCAGGCTTGAATGAATTGATTTCTTTCGCTAATGAAGCCACGAAACTCCTTCACTGGATTATTGACTTCGTCTTGAATTTTGCCGTAAATCTGGGAGTACCGAATCTGATAAATGCCGGCGTATTTTACGGAATAGGCGGCGTGGTAATCCTTATGGCGCTGGGAGTTATTCTGTTCAGGAATATCGTTCACAGTGCCCTGTGTCTGACCGGAAGCTTCATTGCCCTTGGCTGTCTGTACATTTTCTTGTCAGCGGAATTCCTCGGCGCAGTAGAGATAATGGTATACGGCGGCGCAGTAGCCATAATTATCGTCATGGGCATAATGCTCATAAAACGCGATGATATGTCTCACTCCAATCCGGGACGGGGCGTTGTGGCACACATTGCAGCAGGAATTGTATCGGCGTTTTTCTTCGTATCGATGGCGGCGGCAGTTATCATGTCTCCCTTCGGCGAGCTGGGGGAATACAAGCTGGCCGATTCTGTCACCGGTTTGGCCGATTTGATGCTGACAAAGTACATCGTACCCTTCGAGGTAGCGGCAGTACTCCTGCTTATGGCGATGGTTGGCGCAATCATCATTGCCAAGGGAAGGGAGGCTGATGAAGCATGATTGATTTGCAGAAAGCCTTTGAACTGGTTGTGAATATAGGTCTGCCTCACTGCCTGCTGCTTTCCGCTGTGCTGTTTTCGATAGGCCTTTTCGGATTGCTTACCAGGCGTAGCATCATAGCCGTTCTCATGTGTGTTGAGCTTATGCTCAATGCAGTAAATATCAATCTTGTTGCTTTCAACCGTTTTGGATCGATGCCTGACCATGCAGGTCAGCTTATGGCGATATTCGGTATCGTGGTTGCGGCAGCAGAGGTTGCTATCGGTATGGCATTGGCCATCAAGCTGTACCGCGAGCGCAACACCATAAATGTCGACGAGCTCGACGAGCTGAAGGGATAAGGAGGGAGCGCAGATGTTTGACTTTGCACTGCAAAGCGCATGGCTGATACCGCTCCTGCCGGCTATCGCTTTTGCTGTTATCGGACTTGGCACACGGCAGAATAAGCAGCTGTCGGCGAAAATTGCCATCGCTGCCATTTCTGTCAGCTTTGTACTGGCATGGAGTGTGCTTGGTGCCGTATTGACCAATAATATTACCGTTGAGGCTCCGTTTATTGCCAAAACGGTATGGACAACGATCGGGAAAATCGAGCTAGCCATGGGTATGCTCATTGACCCTCTGACGGTGGTCATGCTGACAGTAGTTACTACTGTTGCTCTGCTGGTGGAGATTTATTCTCTTGGCTACATGGCACATGATCCCGGTATGGGTAGGTTTTATGCCTATGTGTCACTTTTCGTAGCTTCTATGCTGGGACTGGTGCTGGCCATCAGCTTCTTCCAGATGTATGTGTTCTGGGAGCTGGTAGGTCTCTGCTCTTATCTGCTCATTGGCTTTTACTATTACAAGGTATCCGCCCGCGAGGCAGCCAAGAAAGCATTTATCACCACCCGTATCGGTGACTTCGGTCTGCTCCTCGGCATCATTATGCTGCAGATTTATGTAGGTACCACCGATTTTGCTGAGCTGCAGCTTCAGCTGCCGCATTATATCGATGTGTCCGGTACAGGAATGCTTACTTTAATAGCCTTCCTGCTGTTTATCGGGCCTATCGGCAAGTCCGGTCAGTTCCCGCTTCATGTGTGGCTGCCGAACGCCATGGAAGGCCCTACACCGGTATCCGCACTTATTCACGCCGCGACCATGGTCGTTGCCGGTGTGTACCTGATTGCCAGAGCGTTTTTCCTTTTCAATCAGATTCCGATTGTTTTGGAATTTATTGCCTGGCTTGGTGCTTTCACGGCTATATTTGCCGCATCTATCGCTATCACTCAGCGACCGATGAAGCGCATACTTGCTTATTCGACCATCAGCCAGCTTGGCTACATGATGATGGCTCTCGGTGTCGGCTCTGTGACTGCTTCCATGTTCCACCTGATGACTCACGCCTTTTTCAAGGCGCTTCTGTTCCTGGGTGCCGGCGCTGTCATTGAAGCTATGCACGAAGAGGCCGATATATTCAAGATGGGCGGTCTCAAGGAAAGAATGCCCGTTACCTGCAAGGCCATGACTGTCGGTGTTTTGGCAATTGCTGGTATTCCGCCGCTTGCCGGTTTCTTCTCAAAGGATGAGATTTTGGCAGCTGCGCTGGAGCATAACTTTTTCCTGTTCCTTATTGGCTCGATAACAGCTTTCATGACCTCCTTTTACATGGCCCGTTTGCTGTTTGTTGCTTTTTATGGAGAGCTGAAGGATGATTGCCCGGCCGAGGAAACAAATGATTTCATGCGTTATCCTCTGGTCATCCTTGCCGGTCTGTCAGTTGTTTCCGGTATCTGGGGACACTTTTTCGGCTTTGGTGAATGGGTACGCTTCGGCGCTCCTGTCCATGAAGGAATAAACTTCTTTGTGGCGTTCTCCTCGGTTGTTCTGGCTGCGGCAGCAATTTGGCTGGCCTATGCAATCTATGTGGAAAAGCGCTGGTCCGCTCATGGACTGGCTGCCCGGTGGGGAATATTCTACAACCTGAGCTACAATAAGTATTATGTAGATGAGTTCTACGTCATTGTCCGTTACTACGGATGCTTTGTAGTGGCCCGTATCCTTTACTGGATTGACCTGAACATCATAGACGGAGCAATAAATATGCTGGCAAAGCTGACAGGAGCTGTAGGCGGTACTTTAAACCGGGCTCATTGCGGCAGTGTTCAGGCGTATGTTATCTGCTTCTATGGAGGAGCAATTCTTGTAATGGGATACGCTCTGATTTATGCCTATAAGGTTCTCTCGATGGCAGGAGGTGCATTCTGATGGAAAACATGCACGCTCTGAGTCAGATACTTCTTTTCCCAATACTCGGTGCCCTTATTATAGCAATGACACCCAAGGAAAAGACAGACTCCATAAAGCAGATTGCTTTGGGAGCAATGGTATATCCCTTTATCATCACGCTGATTGTCTATCTCAAATATGATACCAATGCCGGCGGTATGCAGTTCAGTGAGTACATACCCTGGGTAACGGACTTGGGAGTAGCCTATTCATTGGGAGTTGACGGTTTGTCACTGCCGATGCTTATGCTTACTGAAATTATCGGTATTACTTCGGTATTCAGTTCATGGTATCAGGAGAAGAGAACCAAGGAGTTCTTTGTCCTGCTTCTAGTTCTGATCGCCGGTGTTACCGGTACCTTCGTTGCCTGTGATTTGTTCATCTTCCTGCTGTGCTACGAGCTGGTTGTTATCCCTATTTACATCATGGTACTCATCTGGGGTTCTACCAAGCGTGTACCCAAGGAGTATGCCGGTATCAAGCTGACAATATTCCTACTTATGGGTTCCGCCTTTATGCTGGTAGGCATTGTAGCGATATACCTTTCGGCATATCCGGAGGGAATGCGAACCTTTGATTTGGAAAAACTGGTGTTGTCTTCTCGCCTTGGTTATCTCAGCAGTGACTTCCAGATTTTTGCATTCTTCCTATTGCTTATGGGATTTGGTTCACTTCTATCCATGTTCCCGTTCCACAGCTGGTCTCCCGATGGCTACGCCGGTGCCCCTACGGCTGTATCGATGATACACGCCGGTGTCCTGAAGAAAATCGGCGGCTATGCGCTTATCCGCCTTGGTCTTATGGTGCTGCCTCTGGGTGCGAAATTCTGGGCTCCTCTCATTGCTGTTCTGGCCATGATGAATGTCCTGTACGCTGCCTATATTGCCCTCGTCCAAAAGGATTTGAAGTATATAATCGGTTATTCCTCCGTATCTCATATGGGATATGTACTTCTCGGTTTTGCGGCGCTAAATCCGGTAAGCCTCTCTGGTGCAGTAGGCAACATGGTGGCTCACGGTATTATGGCTTCGCTGTTCTTCTCTCAAATAGGCTATGTCTACGAGCGGACGCATCTTCGCTCTGTTCCTGAGCTGCGCGGTCTGTCTCACCAGATGCCCAATGTTTCGCTGGGATTCATGCTTGCGGGCTTTGCTTCTGTAGGTCTGCCGGGACTGATTGAATTTGTTCCGGAGTACACTATATTTGTCGGTTCCTTCGGTGTCTATCCGGTAATCTCGGTGCTGGCTATCTCCGGTGTCGTTTTTACCGCACTGTACATTCTAAGGATGCTGGCAAAGGCAATATTCGGTCCTAGATCGGTGAAATTTGATAAATACCACGATGCCAAGGGATTTGAGACTGCTCCGCTGGTATTCCTCGGCTTCTTCCTTGTAATTCTCGGACTGTTCCCGGAATTGTTCATGGGTGTCATCCGATCTGGTATTACTCCCATGACTCCCATGCTTGAGAAGATTGCCGATGCACCTACTATAGTTGATGCAGTTATTCGTTATGTCGGAATCGGAGGTGGTTTGTGGTGAATTACCTGGCTGTAACTACCGAGGTACTCCTCACTGCGGTGCTGCTTTCGGTCATCGTCTACGATATCGTTGTAAAGGACAAGCGCTATCGGAAGATGCTGCCGGCTTTGGCCGGTGTCGGCATATCACTTAGTGCTATAGTTACCATTGGTGTTTTTAACGATGCAGGTACGCAGAGTTTCCCGGGCAGTCTTTTCGTTCTCGATAATTTTGCGGTATATTTCAAGAATCTCTTCTGCTTCGCCGTTACACTTACGCTCTGCTTCTCTTCCGATTATATAATGGAGCAGACAAGCCATCCCGGTGAGTTTATCGGACTGTGTGTGTCCGCTCTGCTGGGCATGTGCATCATGGCTTCGGCCAATGATTTCATTACCGCTTTTATCGGTCTTGAGCTCATGACTGTATCCTTTTATGTTTTGGCAGCTCTTGCGAAGGACAAAGGAAGAGCAGGGGAAGCTTCCGTGAAGTATCTTCTGGTCGGTGCTGCTTCAACGGCAATTATGCTTTATGGTATAAGCCTAGTGTACGGTGCCGGCGGAAGCATGATATTCAGCGAGATGAAGAATAATGTCCACCTGTTTTACGGTGTGGGTGTTGCCGGTGTTTCCATGGTTATCATCGGATTCTTTTTCAAGCTCTCTGTAGTACCGTTCCATATGTGGGCGCCAGATGTTTATCAGGGAGCGCCGCTGCCGGTAACCTGCCTCTTAGCTATGGGTTCAAAGGCGGCAGCTATCGCCATGTTTATGCGTGTGCTGTACACCGCCTTCCCGATATTGGCTAACTACTGGCTGCCAATGCTGGCTTTCTTCTCGGCGGTCTGTATGGTAGCAGGCAACATCATGGCGCTGCGTCAGACTGATGTAAAGCGTATGCTGGCATATTCCTCCATCGCTCAGGCAGGCTACATGATGGCCGGTATCGTTGCCGCTGATGCTGCCGGCATGAAGGCTGTTATGTTCTACATTCAGCTCTACATGATTGCCAACATAGGTGCGTTTGCTGTATTGGCTGCGGTAGAGCCGAAGTGGGGCGGAACAACTCACGCTCATATCGCCGGACTTGCTCAGTCTGCACCGCTTCTCGCCGCTGTAATGACTGTATCCCTGCTGTCTATGGCGGGTATTCCTCCGACGGCAGGCTTTGCCGGAAAGATTTATCTTTTCTCGGCCGTTGTTGACAAAGGATATCTGTGGCTGGCTTTTGTCGGCTTTGTGATGTCGATGATTTCCGTCTACTACTACCTGATGGTTACGAAGGCAATGTATCGTGATCTGACCGATTTTGAGGCTGAGACAGCCGCACAGCCACTGGAATATTCTCCGGTGGTAAAGCTGGTTGCGCTCTGTGCTCTTGTTGGTACAATCCTTCTCGGCGTATGGCCTGAGCCGATAGCTCAGTTGGCCGGCAGGGCGGCTTCTGCCTTTATGATGTAAATAAAGCCTTATGAAATAGGGACTATGAAAAGTGATTTATCATTTTTCATAGTCCCTTTTTATTGACACATTTGACCTTGCGTGTTACATTAAATAAGTTAAATTGTAACTTCCGGGAGGAATCATAATAATGGCTGAAATTCAGGAAAATAACATTCCTAAGGTCTATGACCCAAAATCTTTTGAAACAAAATGGTACAGCTATTGGGAGAAGCGCAAGCTCTTCCATGCTGAAGTAAATGATAAACCGGCATACAGCATTGTAATCCCGCCGCCGAATGTCACCGGCCAGCTCCACATGGGCCATGCAATGGACAATACTCTTCAGGATATCCTTATCCGCTATCATCGTATGCGGGGAGATAATACACTGTGGATGCCGGGCTGCGACCATGCCGGCATTGCTACTCAGGCAAAGGTTGAGGAGTCTCTCCGTGCAGAGGGATTGAGCCGCTATGACCTTGGCCGCGAGAAATTCCTTGAGCGCGTCTGGGCCTGGAAAGAAAAGTTTGGCAACCGCATTATGAGCCAGCTGCGTTCTCTTGGTTCCTCCTGTGATTGGGACAGAGAGCGTTTCACTATGGACGAGGGCTGCTCACGGGCTGTTCGTGAAGTATTTGTCAGCCTCTACGAGGACGGCTTGATCTATCAGGGTACCCGTATTACGAACTGGTGCCCCCGCTGCAATACTGCCCTCAGTGACATTGAAGTAGAGCATGAAAACGAAGCTGGACATCTTTGGCATATCCGCTATCAGGTCGAGGGTACCGATCAGTATGTAGAGATCGCCACCACCCGTCCGGAAACAATGCTCGGCGATACCGGTGTAGCTGTTCATCCGAATGATGAGCGTTATACTGGTATGGTCGGCAAGACTCTTATCCTGCCGCTTATCGGCCGTAAGATTCCTTTGTTTGCCGACACCTATGTTGACCCGGCTTTTGGTACCGGTGCTGTCAAGGTAACCCCGGCTCATGACCCCAACGACTTTGATATGGGTGAGCGTCACAACCTTCCACAGATTAAGGTAATCAATAATGATGGTACCATGGCTGCTGATACCGGTAAGTATGCCGGGATGGACCGTTATGAGTGCCGTAAGCAGATTGTCAAGGACCTGGAGGCCGCGGGGGCTCTCGTTTCTATCGAGGAACATGAACATGCGGTCGGTCACTGCAGCCGCTGCCATACTACTGTTGAGCCGCTTGTTTCTAAGCAGTGGTTTGTAAAGATGGAAGGATTGGCAAAGCCTGCCATTGAAGCTGTCCAGTCCGGCAAGATTCAGTTCGTTCCTGAGCGTTTCACTAAGATTTATATCGGTTGGCTGGAGAATATCCGTGACTGGTGCATTTCCCGTCAGCTTTGGTGGGGTCACCGCATTCCTGCATGGTATTGTGATGATTGCGGAGAGACCAGCGTATCCCGTACCGATCTTTGCAAGTGCCCCAAGTGCGGCAGCGAGAAGATAAATCAGGACCCGGATGTCCTTGATACATGGTTCAGTTCCGGTCTTTGGCCCTTTGAGACTATGGGCTGGCCGGATGAAACTGCCGAGCTGAAGAAGTTCTATCCCACCTCCACCCTCGTTACCGGCTACGACATAATTTTCTTCTGGGTTGCCAGAATGGTCATGATGGGTCTGCGCTTTGGCAAGGATATTCCTTTCCGTCATGTATTCATTCATGGTCTTGTCCGGGATGAGCAGGGCCGCAAGATGAGCAAGTCCCTCGGTAACGGAATTGACCCGGTAGAGGTTATCGATAAGTACGGTGCAGATACTTTGCGCTTTACCCTTGTCACCGGAAACACTCCGGGTAATGATACCCGTTTCTCTGAGAAGCGAGTTGAAAGTGCCCGTAACTTTGCCAATAAGCTGTGGAACGCCTCCCGCTTCATGCTGATGAATCTGGACGGATTCGATGCGGACTTCGTTCCGGCACCGGAGGACTATTCACTGTCCGACCGCTGGATTCTCAGCCGTTACGCACGCACTGTTGCCAGCGTTACCGGCGGGCTTGATAACTTTGAGCTGGGCGAGGCTGCCCGCACGATTTATGAATTCATCTGGGGTGAGCTTTGCGACTGGTACATTGAGTTGTCCAAGGGCACTCTTTACAATAAGGAAAACGAGCGGGCAAGAAAGACCGTACAGTATGTCCTTGCCTATATACTTGAACATACTCTCCGTCTGCTGCATCCCTTCATGCCCTTCATCACCGAGGAAATTTGGCAGAAGGTTCCTCACTCTGGCGAAAGCATTATGATTTCCCAGTGGCCGGCTGGTGAAGAAGGCAAGATTGATGAAGCAGCTGAAAATGGTATGACGGCTATAATGGAAACCATCAAGTCTATCCGCAATATGCGGGCAGAGGTAAATGTTTCCCCTGCTAAGAAGAGTGCCGTTCTGCTTCACTTCACCGATGAGACTCTGCGTAATGTATTTGATGCAAATCAGCGTTACCTCTTTGCTCTGGCAAATGCTGAGCCTTTGACAATCCTGCCGGCTGAGGCTGAGAAACCTGAAAATGCTATGGCAGCTGTTGTAAATGGTGTCGAGATTTATCTGCCGCTCAAGGGCATGATTGATGTAGAGAAGGAAACGGCTCGCCTTCAGAAGGAAATGGCTACGCTCAATCAGGAAATTGAGCGCACTCAGAAGAAACTGGGCAATGAAGGTTTCGTTGCCAAAGCACCGGCAGCAGTTGTAGAAAAAGAGAAGGCAAAGCTGGCCGAAAATGAGGAAAAGCGTAAGTCTATTGCAGAGCGCCTGAACTATTTGGCATCTCTTTAGTCTGCGATAATAGAGAAGAAATCCTACTATACGGGACGGAGTAATCCGTCCCGTATCTCTTTTTCTAAAGACCTCTGTTTTTGCCCATGCACAGATGAGCGGTGCGCCGGACCGAATCTCTTTTTCTAAAGACCTCTGTTTTTTGCCCCAGAAGCAGTATAAAAAGGGAAAAATGCTGCGTTACAATCACAAAAGGTAAATGTGAATAACTTTTGTTTGTATGAAGCGAAAAAATGGTTTACTTTGCTTTTGAATGACTATATAATTATAATGTATTGCTTTACAGTATAGTTTATTTAGCTTGGGGTGATTAAAGAGTGCTGAAGCATTATGCAATTTATGAGCTGCAGCCGGGCATGAAGCTGGGAAAAGATGTTCATAATGAGCAGGGAGCCAGGCTTGCCGAAAAAGGTACTATCCTTACCGATGCCATGATTGATGGTTTCGATAACTGGGGCATTTTTTCAGTAATTATTGATCAATCGGAAAAGGAAACAGAGGAGACTGTTTTATCTAAGGCAAATCCTACAGATGAACATCTTTCCAATCCTGATTATATTCTTAATTACCAAATCAAATTGAGAGAACTTCACGTCATCTACAATAAAATAGCTGTAACCTTTGAAATCGATAAGGATGCAGTTCTGCGGTTGGTAAACGATGACCGCTTCTGGGCACTTTGTCATGACAGTAATGCAATAACACAGCTGCATGGCTTGGACAGAAGTGATGAGTACATCATTCATCACAGCCTGAATATGGGAATCCTGGCAGGATTGATGGGAATATGGCTTAAGATGCCTGAAGAGCGTAGAACGCATCTGGTCATTTCTGCGCTGCTGTGCGACTCTGGTATGCAGCAGATTCCTCTCTCCATCAGAGCGAAGAAAGGCAAGCTGGAAGCTGATGAGATGAACCTTATTCGTCGCCATACAGTTTTAGGCAGGTCAATGATTGCAGAAAGCGAACTTGACTCGGCAAATGATATTGCCGAGGGCGTTGTTCAGCACCACGAGAGAAATGACGGCTCCGGCTACCCTAAGGCTCTCCGAAAAGAGCAGATAAGTGATTTCGGCCGCATTCTCGCCCTTGTTGATATCTATGATGCGATGGCTTCGAACAGAAACTATGCAAAGCGTACGTCACCATTTGATAT